>DAJO01000066.1 GCA_002498985.1 Euryarchaeota archaeon UBA257 | reverse complement strand
TAAATGAGGAATCATATGAAATGGAGGATGCCACGAATAGAGTGATTTACAAACCGGTTGGAGTAGGGGCTCTAATTACCCCATGGAACTTACCACTCTACTTACTTTCATGGAAAGTTGCTCCTGCCATAGGAATGGGGAATACTGTAGTTTGTAAACCGAGTGAAATGACTCCACTTACCGCAGATTTACTCATGAAAACCATAGATGAAATCGGGTTACCAAAAGGAGTAGTTAATCTAGTTCACGGAGATGGAATGGGTGCTGGCTCACCACTAGTTTCACATGAAAACGTATCCTTAGTATCATTCACAGGAGGAACCTCAACTGGTTCAATAGTTGCTAAGTCTGCAGCAAGTTCTTTCAAAAAATTGAGTCTAGAGTTAGGTGGAAAAAATGCAAGTATAATTTTTGATGACTGCAATCTAGAAAATACTGTCAAAGGAGTAGTGAGATCTGGTTTTCTGAACCAAGGACAGGTTTGTCTTTGTGGAAGTAGAATCCTAGTACAAGAAAAAATATATGATGAATTTGTAAAGAAATTTGTTTCAGAGGTTCAAAATATGAAAATTGGAGACCCCTCAGATGAAAATACAAAATTAGGCGCCTTGATTTCTCCCGAACACCTTTCAAAAGTTGAAGAATATATTAAAATCGCCAAAGATGAAGGGGGGACAGTACTTACTGGAGGTTATCCAAATCTCCCTAAAGAATTTAAGAATGGAAATTGGATATCTCCAACAGTCATTGCTGATTTGGATGTGAATTCTCGCTGTTCAACCGAGGAGATATTTGGACCAGTAGTTACTATTCATAAATTTAGCAATGAAAAGGAGGCCGTTGAAATTGCTAATAACACCAGATATGGACTAGCAGGAAGTATATGGACTAATGACCTTGAAAAGGCTAATAGAGTTGCGGAATCAATACATACAGGTATGATTTGGATAAATACGTGGCTACATAGAGATTTAAGAGTTCCATTCGGAGGAGTTAAAGATTCAGGAGTAGGAAGAGAAGGAGGGAAATGGAGTTTGAGTTTCTTCTCTGAAGCAATGAATATTTGTATAAAACACAAATAATCATCGTCGGCCCTTTCTACCTTTACCTCTTTTTGATTTGCCAGAATTATATTCCCAATTTCTTCCTGGTTTATTAGACCATGAACTAGCATCAAAATTCGAGTCACTATTTTTTTGTAACTTCTTTCTTAAACCTCTAGGGAGCTCTTGTACTGAATTAACATCTAATTTCAAGCCTAAATCTTGTTCAAGTCTACGAATACCTTCTCCACCGGGTCCAATCATAGAGCCTATTGCAGAATCATCAATGTAAATTACGGCAGCAGAATCAGTGACCAATTTTGCATGTTTAACTGTAATTCCAGTGAGCCTTGTAGCCTCTCTCTTGAGTTCTTCTGCAGCTAATTTCCAAGCAGGACTCCCTCCATCTCCATTGGAATCAGTGACTGGAACTACTGCAATTTCAGAACCAAATGCAAACATTTCATGAGTCAAACGATTGGAGGGGAACTCACGAATTTCAATGACAGGGCGACTCAAATCAGATTCCATCCCTGATGGTGCTCTGACTACCATCTTTAATTCTAATACTTGATTTATTTTTCCTTTTTCGATATGAATGACTGTATCTAGAACTTGAGAAATTAAACCTAACTCAACTTTTCCGACTAATCTTTGTATCGCTTGTAATCCACTATTAGCGTGAGTTACGCCAAGAAGTCCAACTCCTGCTAAACGTACATCACCGAATATCTCAAAATCTCTAGCACGACGAACTTCGTCAAAGATTACAAAGTCGGGTCTTAGCAAGAAAATAATCTCTGCAGTTTTTTCTAAGTCACCTTCCAAAGGAGCATATTGAGTGACTCTTTGAGGTACTTGTAAGTCTCTAGGAGATTCCATAGTTTTCACCATTGCTCCCATTTCAGAATCTAAATATGAGGCTATCGCTTGTGCGAAAGTAGTCTTACCGGAACCTGGTTTACCTACTACGAATACACCACGATGATGGTTAGATAATCTATTCACAAGTTCGTCATCTAATTTGTAATCTGATAATTGTAAATTCGCTACAGGTCTGACAACAGTTATTTCCCAAGCATCTGAGAAAGGTGGCCAAGCACAACTTACACGTAAATCTCCGATTTGCATAACTTTACATCCCTCACGTTCAATCTCAATGAAACAATCAGAACGATTAGGATTCTGTTCAATAATTAACGAAAGATCTTCTGAAAGAGTCAATAGATTTGGTTTATCCCAAACTTCTAGATCTAATTCATTTAAACTCAAAGAAGATATGTGCCCACTCTTTACTCGAGGTTTACATTCGGCTTTAAGAAAGATTGTTGATACGGACTCGTCTACCAAAATAGATTCTAATGAATCGGGTAGTAAAGGATGGTCTCCAAATGACGCCATGCATGTATGAAACGCTCCTTAGATTTCATGTTTGGCTTAGTTATGGTATTAATGCTCGGATAAACTAATACTACTTTTCTTCTGTAATATAGGGTAAGACTGAAAGTATAGCTATCCCGCATAGAGTAGAATATGGTATCAGTTGGCATTATTGGATTGGGAGCATATGTACCACCAAATGAAATGAGTAATGAGGACTGGATGGAATATGTAGATACAAGTGATGAATGGATTACTACAAAAACAGGAATGAAAAAAAGAAGAATTGCCGGCTCCAATGTATGTACTTCAGACTTGGCAGTAGAAGCTTCTAAACAGGCCTTAGATGATGCTAAATTAAAACCCGAAGATATCGACCTAATCATTCTGGCAACCTCGTCTCCTGATGTACCACTATCTTCTACAGCAGGAATAATTCAACATAAATTAGGCTGTACTGATTGTGCAGCTTTTGATATCAATGCTGTATGTGCTGGATGGGTGCATGCATTGGATATAGGGAGTCGATATGTAGGTACAAATGGTTACCAAAATGTCCTCGTTGTTGGTTCAGAAATCTACTCTCGTATATTGAACTGGAAAGATAGAGCAACCTGTGTATTATTTGGAGACGGGGCAGGAGCGGCAGTGTTATCTGAAGTTAAGGAAGGAAAAGGGATCATTAGTTCATGGCTAATGTCTGATGGTTCTGGTTCATCTGTAATTGAAATACCATCTGGAGGAGTGAGAACACCATTTGATTCAGATGAATTTGTAGAAGGTTCACAATATTTCCATATGGATGGGAGAGCGGTTTGGAATTTCGCTATTGAGGCTTTTCCACAAGCAGTTAATGAGTCGTTAAGAAAAGCAGGAAAAAGCATTGAAGATGTTGATTTGGTGATTCCTCATCAAGCAAATATTAACATTATCAAGACAGGAATGGAAAAATTAGGTCTCGGAATGGAAAAAACCTATACTAATTTACATAAATATGGGAATACAGCGGGTGCAAGTGTCCCTATTGCAATGAAAGAAGCAATGGAAAGGGGGTTAATCAATGATGGAGATTTAGTGGTTACAGCAGCTTTCGGTGGTGGTTTAGCATGGGGTGCTAACGTTATACAATTCTAATATTGGTTATGATATTGAATCCATCCGCCAGTAGCTGCATCATGCCTTAAAATCGAACCATCAGAATTTACACACCAAACTTGACCTGTTTCATCTGCCCATACCTTTTGCCCGTATTCATTCACAGGTGTCCCTTCAGGCGGCGATATAATCTGAGGCTTTGGAGGAGTTGGTAACTCATTAAGCAAGGCATCTATGTGAGAAGTATCTTTGATAACTTCGGTTTCTTCTTTGGAAGACTCCTCTACTGAATCGTTGTTCTCCGAAATACTAATTGAGTCATTATTCTCTAATTCAGCGCTAGGCTTAGACATTCCTTCATGAGGATAATCGACTTCAATTACTTCATTTTCTTCAGATTTTGATTCACTGACGTTTTCAGGTTTCCTGCGCAAGGTAATGACTCCTAGATACCCAATAATAGCTAGTACTATTATCCCACCAGAAACTGCCAATATAAATTGTAGATTAGTTTGAAAATATTTGATACCTGGGTGAGAATCTGAGTTATCTCCCACTCCATCATTATCTGAATCAATCCATTCAGAAACGTCATTAGGGAACTCGTCATTAGAATCGATATAAGAATCTGCATCTGTATCAGGGAGAAGAGGATTGGTGCCTTCTTCAATTTCTTTAGTATCTGACCACCCATCATTATCATCATCACTGTCTGCATTATTACCAATACCATCTCCGTCGGTATCAAGCCACTCATTAGCATCTAATGGAGCCCAATCACTTACATCCAATTCACCGTCTCCGTCATCATCTGAGTCTAGAATATCACATTCTCCATCAGAATCAGTGTCAAGAGGTATAGACTGAGATATTAATGAATCAGTTTCACAACTTGATTCTTGCAGATCAGACCAGCCATCTCCATCATCATCTGCATCTTGATTATTACCTATCCCATCAGAATCTGTATCGATAGATTCACTTGAATCGAGAGGGAAAGCATCGTATTGATCTAATATTGAATCATTATCATCATCACTATCCTCAATATCGTCTTTACATCCATCACCATCAATATCAGTTGTCAAATTACTAATCCAACCTATAACCCCAGGACTACAAGAATCTATAGAATCTAATCTACCATCTCCATCATCATCAATATCATCTTCATCAATAATCCTATCTAAATCAGAATCTAATAAACAATCATTAATCGATATTGCACCTTCAATTATTGTGATATAGTTGCTTGGGCATGAGGTGAGATAAGAACTACCGGGAGAGTCTGTGTAGAAATCAAATGGATTAATTTCTTGAGAGGATTGTCCTTCTAAAGAAACATAGAAACCGATATCTGCATCTAAACATGATAACTGACCTGCATTAGGCTGATACGTTCCCGCTGCACAAGGTGTTTGACTGATTGACATCTTACCCGATGAGAAATGACCAATATCTGCGTCTAAACAAGTTACAGACTTTGCATTAGGTTGATATGTTCCTTCAAGACATTCAATAAATTCTGATTGTCCCTGATTCATTACATACGCTCCTTCTGGAGAATCGATACATGACGATTGACCTTCAGATGACTGGTAAGTACCTTCTAAACAGATTGTTTGCGAAGATGAACCCTCTGATGGTACATAATATCCTAAATCTGCATTAATACATGATTCAGGATTTGTCGATAAAGAAAAGGGGTTGTAAAAACCAGCTGGACACGGTGTTTGCATTGCAGCAGCAGATAAATCGACATAATATCCTGGATCCGCTCCATAACAACCGATTTGTGCAGCTTGAGGTTGGTAAGTACCTAACGAACATGGTTCTTGACTAATTGCTTGGTATGAATCAACGTAATATCCTGAATCGGCATCAATACAAGAAGATTGGGCTAAATTAGGCTGATAAGTACCCGGCATACAAACTAATTGAACTGATGAACCATTATTTGGAACATAGTGACCTTGATTGGCTGCTAAACAAGATGTTGAACTATTAGAAGCAATATCGGGATTATAAGTACCAATTAAACAAGCAATTTGTGAAGATGAACCTGTTGAGTCCACATAATATCCAGGATCTGCATCAAAACAGCTCGAGCTCGATGGATAAGGCTGATATGTTCCAAAATCACACATAGTTTGAGTTACCGAGGCATTGGTATCTACGTAATGTCCTGGATCTGCTTCAAGACACCTGCTCTGACCAGAATTTGGTTGGAAACTACCTATTTCACAAGGAGATTGGTTAGTTGAAGCAACTGCAGAAGCATAGTACCCCGGGCTTGCATCGATACAATCTGAACGACCTGAAAATGGCTGATATGTCCCAGGATTACAAGGTAATTGAGTAGAAGATGCAGTGTTAGGTACGTGATAACCGGGGGAAGAAAGAATACAAGATTCTTGATTAGTATTGGGTTGATATGTGCCATTAGAGCAAGGTATCTGTGCAGGGGAACCGGAAGATGAAGTATAATATCCTGCATCTGTATCAATACAACTAGTCTGAGCAGTCTGATTTTGGTATGTGCCAGGTAAACAAGCAATTTGGCTAGTAGCACCTGTTGTATTGACAAAATAACCTAAAGAAGCAGGTGTAGGGATAAAAGAACCGTAAGCAGCAGTATAATATCCTGGTGAAGTAGTCAAGCAACTAGTTTGCCCTGACAAGCCCTGATATGTGCCTGGGGAACATGGTGTTTGAGATGTTGAACCTGGATTAGATACGAAATACCCTTGTGCTGCTTCTGTACATGCAGAACTTCCATAATCTGACTCAAATGTCCCTGCTGAACATAGTGATTCATCAACTCCAATCTCAGCATCTATAGAATAATAAATATCTCCAATCACATTAGAACCATCGGAGGTATAGTATGTTAGATTCATGTAATATTCTCCAGTAGAATTAACTTTCTCAATAACAACAAAAACATCTCGTACTGAAGAACT
>DAJO01000013.1 GCA_002498985.1 Euryarchaeota archaeon UBA257 | reverse complement strand
GAAGGTTTAATGAGGCTCAAGGAAAAAATTGGCGAGAACACTGCGTTGATTGTTGGTGTTGACGCTGTTTCTCTTGGTTTAGTCACTCCTCCGGGAGATTGGGGTGCAGATATTGTCGTAGGTGAAGGACAACCGTTCGGAATAGGTCCTACTTTTGGTGGTCCAATTTACGGTATATTTGCCTGTAATGAGAAATACATCAGGCAGATGCCCGGTCGAATCGTAGGGCAGACTCATGATACAAACGAAAAGAAAGCATTTACCTTGACCCTATCTACTCGTGAACAACATATTAGGAGGCATAGAGCTACCTCAAACATTTGTTCTAATGAGACTTTAATCGCTTTAATGGGTGCTATGCACATGTCTTTGTTGGGGCCTGATGGAATTACTGTCTTGGCTAAGAGAGTTGCAGCATCAACAGAAGCCACTAAAAAAGCCCTATGTTCAATTGAAGGGGTAGAATTACTCTATCCTAATTCATCGAATTTTAGAGAGTTTGTAATCAAGATTCCAGGAGATACAGAAAAAGCAGTATCATTCATGGATTCTGAGGGAGTAATCGCCGGACTTCCTTTAGGATTATGGTGGGATTCTCACTCATCATGTATCTTAATTGGTTGTGATGAAAGGACCAGTCCTTCAGATATTTCTTCACTAGTTTCAGTAGTTAAGAAATGGATAGAGGAGGTGATTAATTGAGTGACATATTCTCATTCAACGGTGCTCGAAATGCAGGTTGGTCACAACCTGAACCTATTTTATCAGATTCCGAAGTTTTAGGTACAATCCCTTCCTCTATGCTAAGGGCAAGTCCACCTGCTTGGCCACGTGCTAGTGAACCGGAGTTAGTTCGCCATTACACATGGCTATCTAGAAGAAATTTTGGTATTGATACCGGTTTTTATCCTCTAGGATCTTGTACAATGAAACATAATCCGAGAGTTAACGAGAGAATAGTTAATCTTCCTGGGATTGATAGAATGCACCCTTTACAACCTGAACATCAAATTCAAGGAATACTCTCAATATTCTATGAAATGCAGGAAATGCTTGCTATATGTTCTGGTATGGACCAAGTGACTTTGCAACCAGTTGCGGGCGCCCAAGGCGAATTTACTGCAATGCGTTGTATTCAGGAGTTTCATCGTGAAAGAGGTGAAGGTCATAGGAACAAAGTCATAGTTCCAGATTCTGCACACGGAACAAATCCTGCATCGGCATCAATGTGTGGATACGAAATTATTGAGATACCAAGTGGCGAAGATGGAAGAATTGACCTAGAAGCTTTACAATCAGTAGTTGGAGATGACACTGCTGCAATGATGATCACAAATCCATCAACATTGGGAGTATTCGAGCCAGATATAGCCAGTGCTTCCGATATTGTTCATACAGCTGGGGGGCAAATGTATTATGATGGAGCGAATTTTAATGCAATAATAGGGAAAACAGATCCAGGTCTAATGGGTTTTGACGCAGTGCATTATAATTTACATAAAACGTTCAGTCAGCCACATGGGGGAGGAGGTCCAGGAAGTGGTCCTATCGGCGTAAAGAAACATCTTTCGAAATATCTACCCTCTCCGCTAGCTTCCCGTAGAAAAATCATAAAATCTGATCCTGAGGGCGTAGGAGATGGTTACTGGTATAGTTGGATATCGCCAGAAAATACGATAGGTAAGGTTCAGCAGTGGCACGGAAATGCTGGAGCTGTAGTCCGTTGTTGGGCCTTTTACAGAAGATATGGTAGAGAACTTGAGAGGATGTCAGAGCACGCAGTATTGAATGCTAACTATCTTCGTTTCAAGATTATGAATCCTGATAAGGATGTTCTATCAAAAATACATGCTATGCCTACAGATGGGGCACCTACAGATTTTGTTATGCATGAATTTACCCTATCTATGATAGGTATGAAAGATAAAGTGGGAGTTACCGGAAAAGATATTGCAAAGAGATTGCTTGATTATGGAGTAATGGCTCCAACTCTTTACTTCCCAATGATAGTTCCAGAATGCTTAATGATTGAACCTACTGAAACAGAATCAAAAGAGGTTTTGGACAAGTTTGCAGCTGATTTTCTAAATGTTCTAACTGAAGATCCAGAACTAATCAAAGGTGCTCCATATACCACAGATGTTTCTCGTGTTGATGAAGTATGGGCTGCTAGAAACCTTATTCTTAGACACCCTGGAAATAATAGTGATGTCAATTAGAGAAGAACCTAGAAGAATGACTCTCTCGGACCCTTTGTGGATTTAGACAACGAACAAGTTTGGTTACTTGGTGAATCTTCATGGTGGCCTAATTCTGAGAGTAAGCCAATAGTCTCAAGATATGGAGATTTACAACCTCCTGAATCTTGGAATCATACTAACCCGAAATTAGGAGGTGAAGGTTGGATGCGCCAAAGGCTAAAACCTGTGGGGCCACAAATACTGTACTCTTCTTCTTGGTCGCTTTTTTTCTTAATATCAAGTTCAGCTCCGTTAATTTTTCCTCATAAATTACCAATTGATGATCAGTTATTGGCTATAATATTATTTTCATTTTCATGGATACTAACATTAATACCATTTGTCTGGTTTTCCAATTCTAATAATGAAAATTTTACTTTTTTCCCTCTGGACTTACTTTACTTTTGTTTAGGGGTAATATTCTTCATTTTACATATTTTAATTGATCCTAGATTAGGTTGGTTTGGATTTTTATTATTTCTAATAGCATGGACTAGAACAATCAGGAATATCAGTAATTCACTGAGTGTAAATTCTTCTAGGTGGTTGTTACCAATCTCTTCATCCGATTATTCTCAGGATATTCTTAATGACAGATGGGAAATTTCTTCTAATAAATTCAGAAATGGCCTTATTGCCACTAAATCAGATATATCTGGACCATATTCAGCCGAATTAACTGGTGTTTCATATCAAAATTATAGATTTATTGCATTTAGTATGGTATATCGTAATAGAATAATTCATGATCCATTCAACACAAATTTTGTTTCAAATATTCAGATAAATAATTTCCTTTCACTACCTCCTTTGAAAATTCCGGGAGAACATTGGCCAGAGATTTTCATTGTAGAAACAGAAGAAGAATGATTTTTTTTCCTAATCTACTATACGGCAGGCATTTGAACTATATTGATACCCGAGGAGCATGGATGTATGTATCATATTAGGGTCCAAATCGGATTTGCCAGTAGCCAATAAGTGTGTATCAGTTTTAGATGAGTTTTCTATATCACATGAAGTAAGGGTGGCTTCCGCTCATCGTGCCCCAAAGTTTCTTGAATCTGTAATTGAATCTTCAATAGAATCTGGTTGCAGAGTTTTCATTGGAATGGCAGGTATGGCCGCTGCGCTTCCAGGAGTTATTGCTTCGATGACCACTCTACCTGTAATTGGTGTTCCAGTAGGTGGTAAAGTCCCTCTAGATAGTCTTCTTTCTATTGTTCAGATGCCTCCTGGTATGCCTGTTGCAACTGTAGGAGTAGATAGAGGAGATAATGCCGGAGCATTAGCCGTACAGATGCTTGCCTTGACAAATACTGACTTAGCAAGGCAATATGATGCATGGAGAGTGATGAAAACCGCAAAAGTAATTTCAGATGATAAATCACTCAGAGGTGAATGAGTTTTATGCAAACTCAAATGTTGATTGATGAGGCAATTGAAGAATTACAAAGCAAAATAGATGATACAGCAATTATTGCCTGTTCAGGAGGGATTGATTCCTCTGTCGCTGCAGTTCTAGCTCACCGTGCCGTGGGTAGTCTACTACATTGTGTATATGTAGATACAGGGTTTATGAGAAAAAATGAGAGCGCTGAAGTTTCTGAGATGTTCCAGGAGATGGGAATCAATCTGAAAGTTGTCGATGCCTCTGAAAGGTTCTTTCAAGAATTAGATGGAATAACTGATCCTGAAGAGAAAAGGAAAATTATTGGTGAACAATTCATACGTGTATTTGAAGATGAAAAAAAATTATGTGATGCTAAATTTTTAGTCCAAGGAACAATTGCACCAGATTGGATTGAGTCAGGGGGTGGTGAACGGGATGTCATTAAATCTCATCACAATGTTGGTGGCCTTCCAGATGATGTGGAATTGGATATTGTAGAACCATTACGTGAATTTTACAAAGACGAAGTCCGCTCAATCGCACGCGAACTAAAAATTAAATCAAGTGAGAGACAGCCATTTCCTGGTCCAGGCTTAGCAGTTAGAGTTCTAGGAGATCTAACCAAAGAACGAGTTGAGGCTTGTAGAGAAGCCTGCTCCATAGTAGAAATGAGACTTCAAGATGCGGCCTCAGAAGGTAAATGTGATTTGCCATGGCAATATTTTGCTGCTCTATTACCTGTCCGCTCTGTTGGAGTTCATGGAGATGCTAGAGTCCATGGTGAAACGGTCGTAGTGAGAGCAGTAACTAGCCTTGATGGTATGAGTGCTAAGTATTCTCCAATACCGCACGATGTTCTTTCCTCAATTAGTACTGAGATAACTAACGCCCTCAAGGGGCAGGTAAATCGTGTAGTTTATGACATTACTCATAAACCCCCAGGAACTATAGAATGGGAGTGAAATCATTAATCTGGAAGGTACTAATTTTCAGATTAAGGTTTGGAATGAACTGAAGAAAATTCCTTCTGGCGAAGTTAGAACATACAAACAAATTGCAGAGTCTATAGGCCATCCGAATTCTTCTAGAGCAGTTGCTAATGCTTGTGCAAAGAATCCATTCCTTCTTACTATTCCTTGTCATCGTGTGATAAGATCTGATGGAAGTTTAGGAGGATATAGCGGAATGGGCGGAGTTGAAACTAAGATGAGATTACTAATCGAAGAAGGTGCCTTTACTTCCGATTAATTGATGAATGATAGAGCAGGCGGGCAGGTTAGGCCGACATAGCTTAGTTGGTGGAGCGGTGGACTGTTAATCCACAGGTCGCAGGTTCGAGTCCTGCTGTCGGCGCCATCATTTCTTTCGTGCGAACGCTGCGAATGCAATCATACAAATCGTGCTAATAAGCCCTAAGCCGGGCAATCCTGAGGAGTTTTCTGATTCCATAGAATCGCAAATTCCATCCTCATCTGTATCTAGAGGTAAACTATTACTATCCTGAGGATTAGAAAAACACTTATTTTCTTGATAATCCGTCCATCCATCTCCATCATCATCATCATCAGCATTATCTCCAATTCCATCTGAGTCTAAATCTGAGTATTCTATTGGGTCAAATGGAAACGCATCAAGCGTATCTGAAGCTCCATCATTATCATCATCAATATCTAATTCATCACAAATCTCGTCATTATCAAAATCCGTGGGGATTGAATTAGAATCTAATGGATCCGTTTTACAAGAGTTTTCTATAGAGTCAGAGATACCGTCTCCATCATCGTCAGTATCTATTTTATTCTCAATCCCATCATTATCTGTATCAATAGGGTATTCCCCGGGGTTGAGTGGGTCGTATCCTAATTCAATCTCAATGCTATCATTCCACCCATCATTATCGTCATCTAAATCTTCATTATCTCCAATTGAGTCTTCATCATAATCCATTGACTCATTAGGATTATCGGGGAAAATATCGATTTCATTTTCTACGCTATCACCATCTCTATCTAAATCAGAATTGTCCCCTATACCATCTCCGTCTAGGTCATTATTCTCATTAGCATCTAATGGGAAAGCATCATCAATATCATCAAATCCATCATTATCGTCATCCAAATCTACTTGGTTGCAAGTGCTGTCTGAATCAGTGTCAATAGGTAGTGATAGTGAATTATTTGATTCAGTTCCACAAGATACTTCATCAATATCTAACCATCCATCATTATCATCGTCTGTATCAGCGTTATCTCCAATCCCATCTTGATCTAAATCTGACCATTCATTTGAGTTTCTTGGGAATATGTCTAGCAAATCATCTACATTGTCATTATCGTCATCACTATCCATGATATCACAAATCATATCCATGTCGAGATCCTCTGGTAATGAATTAATATTCTGACTTTCAGAACCACAAATTTCTTCTTCTGAATCTAACCATCCATCATTATCATCATCATCATCAGAATTATCTCCAATTCCATCCGAATCGTAGTCTAAAGTTTCATTAGCATCTAGGGGGAACAAATCTAATTCATCGATTACACCGTCACCATCATCATCATCATCAATTAAATTACATATATGATCATCATCAGTATCCACAGGAATTGATGAGGCATTTAATGAATCAGTATTGCACTCTGCTTCTTCTAGGTCTGTCCAATTATCATCATCATCATCGACATCTGCATTGTCTCCTCTACCATCTCCATCACTATCTTGCCATTCGTTGTCATCTAAGGGGAAAGTATCATTTTCATCAGAGTAACCATCATTATCGTCATCTGTATCTACTAAATCACAAACACTATCTGAATCAGTATCAGTAGGTATAGAGCTTGAATTAAGAGAATCAGTGTTACAAGATGCTTCATCAGTATCTGACCAACCATCTCCATCATCATCACTGTCTACGGAGTCACATATTCCGTCTGAATCAGTATCAGTAGGTATAGAGCTTGAATTAAGAGAATCAGTTCCGCAACTAGACTCATCTTCATCAGACCATCCATCATTGTCATCATCCTCATCAATTAAGTCACAAATTCGGTCATTATCGGTATCAGTAGGTATAGAACTTGAATTAAGAGAATCAGTGTTACAAGATGCTTCATCAGTATCTGA
>DAJO01000037.1:1872-79726 GCA_002498985.1 Euryarchaeota archaeon UBA257 | reverse complement strand
ATTCGTCTCTGATATGGTAACTGGTGTTTATGTTGTTCAATTTGATGAAGACTATGATCCAAGATTTGATTATCCACCACTATGGGATTCTGAATGAATTGATTAGGTGAGTTCGATGAAAAATATTTCAATTGTAGTATTCGTCATTATTTTATTTATTAATCCAGTAGTTGATGCACACGGTGCTAATACATTCCAATTTATCATGAGAAACGGGTCAATCCAACCAGATGATGCTCAAGTAACACAAAATGATAGTATAATTTTCAACAATGTAGTCATGGACTTAGAAAGAACAATTGAGATGGACAATCCTAAAAATTCCACTCATAATTGGTCTTGTACAGCTCAACCGTACAATAGTACAGGGAATGAGGATGAATGCCAATTATGGTTAGACCCTCTGAACTGGTCGGCTGGTGATTATCAAGCATTTGTATATTCTAATGGTTCACTTTGGCACACGGTAAATATCACAATTATTCTAGATACTCACAATGAAACAACTCCCAATTTCGTATTACCCAGTGGAAATAGCGGTAATGAAGATTTGAACACTCCAGAATCAAATATGATTTTCCTTTGGATTGGGCTAGTTCTTTTTGCTGCGGTAGCAATCAGTCGAACTCTAAAAAAGGGTCGGCCTGCTGGAGATGATGAGGAGTAGTGGCTAGAATGTCGAAAAATTTATCTGCAATTTTAATGGCTCTATGTTTTGTCACTTCTGGTTGTATAGGTAACGAAGAAGTAGATATTTTCTATGGAGAAGATATTTCTCCTTCAATGCCCGCAGAAGATTTTACATTAACCGATGAAGAAGGGAATGAATTTAATTTTTATGATTATGAAGGAGATGTAGTTGTAGTAGCTTTCCTTTTCACTAGGTGTCCTGATGTCTGTCCAGTAGTTAGTGCCAACCTCGCTTATGTCGCTCAATTACTAGGCGACCTCTACCGTACAGAGGTCCAGATACTTACTGTTACGGTAGATCCTTGGACTGATAATTCATCAGTTTTGAACAATTATTCTAATGCTAGAGGATTAGATTGGCCTCATCTTACCGGTGAATTAGAAGTAATAGAACCTGTTTGGAGGAATTTTGAGGTAGGCCTAGCAACTTATGACTCTGACTTAGATGGTGACGGAGTAGCAGATGGATTTGACACATGTGCAAACACTACTGCAGGTGAAACTGTGGATAATGAAGGCTGTAGCGATTCACAGAAAGAACCTAGCCAGGTACAAACCATGCATCACCCGCTTAGTTATTGGGTCGATCATACTACTGGGACAATTATAGTTGATAGAGAAATGAATCAGCGTGTTTGGTGGGCTGATAATGACTGGAACGCCGAACTTGTCCTTGAAGATATCAAATTACTCTTAGAAGAATAAAGTGGTGTTTATATGAAAAAATTACTTGTAATTTTAATCACATCATGTTTATTTTTTTCTGGTTGTTTACAATCAAGTAATGATTTATATCTCTATGGGACCGAATATAAAAATCCTCCAGATGCGCCGGATTTTACATTATTGAATCAGGATGGTGAGTCGGTTACACTCTCCGATTATTACGACAAAGTAGTTATTGTTGCCTTCATTTATACCTCCTGTCCAGATATTTGTCTTGCCATTTCTGCCAATCTTGCATGGGTACATGAAAATTTAGGTGAATATTCTGATGATGTTGTAATACTATCAGTCACTATTGATCCTGCTCGAGATACGGTGGAAAGATTTTCTCAATGGACTGAGGCAAATGGCTATGAGTGGGATCATCTATCTGCAGAGAGACCATCTACTCTAGTTAATGTCTGGAATAGTTGGAATATTGTTGTAGATAATGATCATATTGAAGCCAGTCAACCTCCTGAAGAATCTACAAATAGATTTTCTGTACTGTATCCAGATAATACTTCTACGATAATAGACACTCCATGTCGTAGCGAGATATCTAATAATAGATGCTATAATGATGGAGATGACTTTGCGCATTATGTATTCAGTAATGTAAATATTACTTACAATCTAACCGATAATGAGGGGGATATCGGAGAATGGTCTACTAACAATAACCTGAACTTCTCTTGGTTACTGCATTATTGGGATAATTTGAACGAAACATGGTCTCTGTCAGAATCTCAGAATATTTCTTCTATTGATGTTGATATCAATACGCATTTAGCATGGGTTTCTAGTAATTCCAACCTTTCACACCTTTCACCTGGAGTTGATTGTAATGGAAAGGGATGGATTATGGGTTCAGGTGCAAGTGCTCATTGTATGTGTGATGAAGGATATGAGAGGCCTGATGGTAATTGGCTTGGCTGTGTACTAATTGGAACCGGTGATACAAATTCCTCAGAAACAGTTGATCCTCACGAACAATCTCTGGGTGAATATGGAGTAGGTCACTCAACTGTGACATTTATTCTCGATAAACAGACAAGAAAAAGAGTTGCATGGACGGGCATAAATTGGGATGTTCAAGAATTCTTACTTGATATTCAGGCATTGTCTACCGAGTAATCCAAAAAATAACCTTTCACATCTTTTCGAAACTTTTTGCTGATATTGTTTAATAGCAATAGCATTACACAACATATTATGCGTAATTCAAAAGACGACAACGATGGCGCCGCTAGGTCTCTTTTCTTGGCTGGATTGATGATTGGTAGTGTGCTCGTTGGTGGACTTTTTTATGACTTTGAATCTGAGGGAATTAATCTTGCTCCCATAATTGAATCTGATGTTCCAGATAGCATATTGATTGGTAGTGTAGAACTTCTTTATGTATCAGTAAATGATGAAGACATGTCTTCTTTAGAGATTGAGGCCACAATGGATGGTTCGCAGTTACTTCTTGCACCAAATAATACTGGAATTATCTCTGTGGATATATCCGAATTAGATGTGGGCACTCATACTTTAAAGATGATTATAACAGATTCCCTTGGACAAGAATCGAGGTTTTCATCTACATTTTTAGTTCATTACCCCTATGAAGACCCTACAATCCTCGTCATAGATGACAATGAAATTCATATTATTCGTGGCGATATAGTTTCAATAAATGGGTCATTAATTCACCCAGATCTTGGAACTTGTGATTTAGGATGGTCAGATGGCGACATTAATCAGTTCAGCCTCAACTTACCATTTTCTGAGAATGGAGACTTTTCTTGGGGACCTTCTGAAATTGAATCAAATATGTCAATTTCGATTCTAGGTGAATGTGGGACATGGGAAGATTCCTCAGATTTAGAAACTATAATTATTACAGTCAATGAGCCTGTAATGGGTTGTATGGATTCAGAAGCGAATAATTACAATATCAATGCTACAGATGATGATGGAACCTGTGAATATGATGAAGAGCCTGTAATGGGTTGTATGGATTCAGAAGCGAATAATTACAATTCCGATGCTACTGATGATGATGGGAGCTGTGAATATGATGAACAGCCCGTAGTGGGTTGTATGGATTCAGAAGCTATGAATTATGATAGTAATGCTACGCAAGATGATGGTAGTTGTGAGTATATTTCAGACCCTGAAACCGGTAGTTCTGGTTGGTGGTCAAAGACTTTACTTTGTGATGAAAACCAAGTACCTGTTGTTGATGATTATACTACAGATGAGCAAGATAACCATATGTGTGATTTGAGTTTTATAATTGAAGACGGCAATATTACAATTAGTACAAACGGTCTACCTAATCATGACTTTGAATCAACTTTAGGTTGTTGTGCGAGTGCACAATCTGATACCTACACAATACCATTAACTCCAACTGATGATCCAGAATGTAATCCCTTAGTTTCTTCTGATGGTTGTGTTATGGCACCAATTAGGGGTACAATTGCATTTTCTGTAACTGGTGTGGCAATTTATGGTCCTGAAGATGGTCCTGGAGGAGATGCAGTGGCTCTAGAAGAAGGCGCTTATGAGCAAGAAGATGGTGATCAACCAGTAGATCTTGGTGTTTGCCATGGTCACTCAGGACCTGGAGGAATTTACCATTATCATGCAGATTCTAATTGCATACATTGGCATGCTGAAGGTGGAGAAACAATGTATGACTATAATTTAGAATCTCAAAGAGCCTTGAGTACACATTCAAAGATAGTAGGGTTTGCATTAGATGGGTATTCAATATACGGATATACCGGCTGGAATGATGATGGAGAGGTAGTTGAAATGACCTCTTCATATAGACTCAAAGAAGGGGCTGATGGCTCAGGAGGAATTGATGACTATGACTATGTTCAAGGTCTCGGGACATTAGATGCTTGTAATGGAATATTTAGCGCAACTCCTGATTGGCCTGAGGGTATGTATCATTACCATACTACTATGTTTAATGGAGAAGGAGGAATTGGTTTCCCCTACTTCATAAATTGTTACGCAGGAGAACTTCCTTCTTCAGATGAAAGTGGCGATGATGGTGATGATCCTTGTGCGGGCCAGGGAGAAACTTGGGGTCCAGGAATAGGGCCTCCTCCTGATGGATGTGGTGGTGGACCTCCTGGAGGGCAGTCTTCTGAAGGTGGATTAATTGCCATACCTTGGCTAAATCCACCTCCTAATAGTGGACTAATTATGATTTCATTGTTGATACTTACTACAGTAGGCAGACATTCCTTTAGAGGATTGGCATCCTACTCAAGCGTTCCAAATCCGGTTGGTAAAGTTCACGAATATCGTCTAATTCCAGAACTAGCATAGCCAATCTCTCTAGTCCCATCCCCCATGCACATACAGGCCATTCACTACCGAGAGGTTCAGTTACTTCTGGCCTAAAGATTCCTGCTCCACCAAGTTCCAACCATTTCCCTCTCCAATATACTTCTACTTCTACACTTGGTTCTGTGTATGGGAAATATGCAGGTCTTACTCTAACGTCAGGATATCCCATTTTTGAATAGAAAGTTTTCAATGTGGAAATTAACATAGGTAGGCTAGCATTAGGTTCATGAATAATTCCTTCAATTTGATGAAACTCAGGTAAATGTGTCCTATCGATTGTCTCTTGTCTGAAAACTCTACCAATACCAAATACTCGTGAAGGGTTCTCTGGATTTTCAGCGATATATTTGACAGTATTTACTGTTGTATGAGTCCTTAAGAGGCCTTTTTTTGCTTCTTCTTTATCAAATTTCGACCCCCACCCTAAACTGCCAGTATCGTGTCCATTTTCATGAACTGAAGCCCATAAATCTAACATCTCATCAGGAATATCTATTTTTTTTGGTTCTTCAAGATAGAATGTATCTTGCATTGTCCTTGCTGGATGTGATTGAGGGATAAATAAGGCATCCATATTCCAACCTGCTGATTGTACATAATTCCCTTCTATTTCCGAGAATCCCATTTCTAAAAATACGGATCGGATTCTTTCAATTAGTGACTGCATTGGATGAGGTCTCCCCCCTACTGGAATGGGAGTATCTGCATTAATATCAAATTCTTTATATGAGGCATTTTCCCACCCCTCTTTTTGTAAAAATTCAGGAGTAATCTCTCCAATAAGTTCAATTTCTTCTAAGTCCTTATCGGGAATACTAATTCCTTTTTCCGTAAGCTTCCATTCCCTCACAGTATATTCTTCGATATTAATCAAATTCTTTCGTCCAGAAAAATGTTTGACTAACTCACTATCTAATTTTTCATAACTCATTTTCCCTACAGACAATGCTTGAATAAAACTAACTCGCTCAGAAATTTTCCTAGTAATTTCTTCTTCAATGGTAAAGATAAAAATTCCCTTTTCTATCGATACTCCTAGTGATTTCAGAAGTCCTATCCCTGGACCTGCCTCATGCCTTTCAAATCCTGCCTTAAATAATTCATTCATTGTCCTATTATCTTCTTTCTGTGAGAGAATCCAATCCCAAATTCTCTTCTCCAACAAATTGTTCTCTATAGCCTTCAGGCCTTCAGTACCTAATGTGATGATTTTCATATGTTTCTCAATAGTTTCAACAAATTCATTTTCATCGAGAGATTTGCCCGCACCAGCAACGTGGACTTGATCTTTCCATTGTGTAATCTCTAATAATTCTTCAAGAGTCCAAATATTTTCTTGTTTAGAACGCATGCAACGAAGCATTTTTTTCTCATTATTGCCTAGTGACATAGGTCCCCTCCTTAAACATCGAAAGAGCATTTACTCTTGATGCTTGCTTAATGAAATAATCATTCTTCTTCTTCGTGCCAAAGTGTGATTAAACAGTTAGGACAATCAAAAGTTTTCGGTTTTGTACCATCTGTCCAATAAATATTAGCACATTTACCACATAATATTGAAGTTCTAATCGGTTCAATCAATGTTGTATCTACTCTGTACATTACTCTTCCAGAATCTGGCATTTCTGTTTGATCAGGTTCCCAGGATAATATATCTTCAGTATTAGCACTAGCTTCATCTTTGTACATTAATCCAAGAATTAGTAGAATCAGACCCAATACTGAAACTGGGGCAGCAAATGAGAGGACTAGAGACGACTCACCTGAGGAAAATAACAGTAAACTCCCAAGGATAATACATACCCATCCTGAAATGACGATATTTATTTTCACCTGACTTTGCTGAAGATAATCACCCCCCTCTCCTTCCATGTATTGTCGTACATGGTTTTACCCATCAATTCACCGGATAATTTCATCTTCACAAGGTGTAGGGTTCAAATGTCAAACGTCCTCGGCGATTCAAGCCTCAGTAGCTCAGCTTGGTAGAGCATCTGATTTGTAATCAGACGGCCGAGAGTTCGAATCTCTCCTGGGGCTCCAATAAATATTTCGAATTTGGTAGGTTCTCTTCCGTCAACGTGAAGTGTATGGTACCTTTCGAATCAATTATGTCCGCGACAGTCTTAGATGGGAAAAAGATAGGTCGTTTGATTGAAGAAGAACTACATAATCGAATCATTAGTTTACAGAGTAAAGGAGTCTCTCCTCATCTTGCAGTAGTAATAGTAGGGGATGATCCAGCAAGTCATGTATATGTTAGGAATAAAGAAATGGCTTGTGAAAGGTGTGGGATACAGAGCACTAGAATTGATTTAGAAGAAGGTATTTCAGAGCAAGAAATTTTAGACACAGTTCACAGATTAAATTCAGATGATTCTGTCCATGGAATTTTAGTCCAGAGTCCTCTCCCTGATGGTATTAATGAATCTCTTGTAACCGATGCTATTTCTCCAGAAAAAGATGTTGATGGGTTTCACAAAATGAACCTTGGTAGGTTAGTTCAAGGAGATGCCTCGGGTCTTCTTCCATGTACACCTGCTGGAGTAATGAAAATTTTAGAATTGTCTAATATAGATGTTTCCGGTAAAAATGCATTGATTATTGGGCGCTCTAGAATAGTGGGTATGCCTATGTCGATTCTTCTTGCTCAAAGAGGAATAGATGCAACCGTAACAATAGCGCACTCCAGAACTGAAAATTTATCTGAAATTTGTCGAAGAGCTGATTTGGTTGTTGCTGCAATAGGTAGGCCCGAGTTTGTTAAATCCGATTGGATTAAACCGGGTTCTACTGTAATTGATGTAGGTATAAATCGTATAATAGACTCTTCTAGGAAGAGTGGTTATAGATTGGTTGGAGATGTGGAATCAGGTGCCTCTGATATTGCAGAAAACATCACACCAGTTCCTGGAGGAGTTGGTCCTATGACCATTGCAATGCTAATGTCTAACACAATTATGGCTACTGAGATTCAATCTCAATAGGATAATTTTTTACTGATTATTCATTAGTAATATTCATTGGGTTAATGTCGTCGAGTAGTGCCATGGTCGAGATGTTGTATCACGGTAAAGTCAAGCAAGTATGGAGTACAGAGGACCCTGATATCATTGAATTTAGATATACTGACCAAATTAGTGTGTTTGATCAAATAATCCCTAGTCTAATACCAAGAAAAGGTGAGTCGCTGAATAGAACTTCTTGTTACTGGTTTGAATTAGTTGAGAAGGCAGGTATTTGTGATACTCACGTTATTGAGATGAATGCTCCAGACCGTGTCAGGGCTCGTCGTTTTGATGTTGTCAGAGAACCTGGCGAAATATCTAGAGATAGAGAAAATGTGTTTGTCCCTCTTGAAGTAATTTGTAGGCATTATCTTGCAGGTTCTGGTTGGAGAAGATATGAACGAGGGGATGCTCCTGCAGAAGAATTTGGATTTGAGCCTGGCACCGTTTTACATCAAGGTATCAAATTACCTGAACCTTATCTAGAAGTTTCAACTAAGTTCGAGAAATTTGATAGGCTCTTGGATAGAAAAGAAGCCTTAGAAATATCAAATCTGACTGATGAAGAATTTGATTCAATACTTTCTATAGTTGTTGAAGTTGATAAAATAATTGAGTCAGAAGCAAGTAAAAGAGGATTGATACATGTAGATGGTAAGAAGGAATTTGCATTAGGTATCGACCGCGTACCTGTTTTAGTTGATTCATTTGGAACTTTAGATGAAGATCGTTGGTGGGATGCTGAGAAATATGAGGAAGGAGAAATTGTCCAACTTTCCAAGGAGTTTGTACGAGGGCATTATCTTTCTACAGGCCATCATGATGAACTCTATAAGGCTAGAAATGAAGGTACTGATGAACCTCCAATACCTGCGTTACCTCAAGAAATAATAGATAAGACTGCGACCTTGTATGCAGATATGTATTCACGATTAACTGGAAAACAATTCTAAATTAATGATGTCTTCGCATTAATATTCCACATTTTCTTCTATTTGCCGCCTTCAACAACGACTGTAGATGGCGTAGAGAATCTCTAACTCCTCCATCTATTGTTTCATTAGATTTGATAGCCCATTTTCCGCTTTGCATCGAATTTAGAAGAAGTTGAACTTCTTCATGGTTAAGCCATCCAAGTAACTCCATACCTGCAAATCCTCTATCAAATCCTTCTTCTCCAAGATTTTCAGGAGATAAACCATTAGTTAGTTTAATCAATAATTCATGAAAATTCATCTCTCCATCTTTTTCTCTGGTAAATTCTAAGATATACTCAATTGCATTTCCACTATCGCTTGGAAATCTTCCAATTCTATTTCTCGCCATACCATTATCTAGAGGTTCGGAAGTTCCTCCGCCTTCTTTCCAATCTATGGTGGTTAGAAATAACATTGTTGAGTGGTCGTAAGGCGACTCTTTACCGTCTTCAAGATTATTTATTTCATCGGAATATTGTACTATTTTCTTAATTTCTGCATGGTCCCCACCTATCGATGAGAGAATTGGTTCAATTAGTGTAATAGGATCATTTTTTATTGGGTCAAATGTGTAAAATGCTGATGGTGGTATATATTCTCCCATAAAAAAAACTCCAATTTTATTATAATTTGCCCAGTCTTCTTAGTCTGAGCTCAAATTCGTCTAATTCTTCTTCAACTTCTTCATCCTTTTCGTCAATGCGTAAAGTCTCTTCGTTGACGTTTTCGACAATTTCAACATCTTGTTCAATTTTTTCTTGTCTTTCTTCTACAAAATTATCTTTTGTATTCTTTTTATCGCTGCTGGATAAATGTTGTTTTATGGCCTTCTCTGTAATTTCCATCATTTCTTTTCTTTCTCTATGATTTTTTACAAGCCAAGCCAAAGCCACAGAAAGTCCAATCACTAATGCTGCAGCCGCTATTCCAGTCTCTAAGTCTTCAATTCCGTCATTATTATCTGACCCATCTTCTAATATTATTCTCTGTTCATTATCTGTAGAATCGGATTCAACATCCCATGGGAATGCACAACTAAATCGCACTATTAGCTCATTTCCATCAGGTAAATTTGGGCGATCAATTTTGGGCAAGAAATAAACTCCCGAGGGGTTCATAACATATTCCTCGTCATATGCCTCTGAGGTTACTCTTAGTAAACAGTCTGCATCATTTAGAAGATTTTGATTTTCTCTGATTGTTGTAATTTTAACTTGCTGATTACTTCCAGTTCCTACTAGTTCTATGCCAGTAAGTCCAACATTCCAATCACTTCTTCGAATATCGAATTCTTTCTCAGTACTGGTGAACTCTACTCCTCTTGAATCTAGAGCCCTTAGTAATAGGTTTCTTTTGCCAGGTTCAGGATTCCAGCTTGTTGCTGTTAGATTAAAAATCTCCAGAGAAGTATTTTCATCTAAAGTGCCGGAGTATGAATCAAGTAACTTTCCATTATCATCAATTAGTAAAAAGGTGTAGTCAAATATTCCTGTTCCATTGTTAATGCTGCAATAAGCGGTTATATCTCCTTGAATTCCAGATAAGTGACAATTTCCATTTCTACTTACTTTCTCTGAAATGTATGACGAGTAAACCAGCCCTTCATTTGAATCGATTGTAATTTCTCCGTCTTGGACTGACTGTGATGCTAACCATAGCCAACCTCCATTATTATCCCAATTTAATAGTCCTTGGCTTCCATCAATAACTGATGATTCTGAATTGGTTCCGTGGATTTTCATTAGAGTATTATCTCCACTGACCATTGTAATAATTGGCGACATACCCCAAGAATAATCTTGCTTAATGGTATCAAGTAATATTTCATCGACATTTCCTAAATCATCAATTGCCTCTATCTTAATCGTGTATGCCTCACCTACCCAATTTGGGTCAGGAATTAGTTCAATTGGCAACCCTTTCAATTCTCCAACTGCTAGAACTGTAGTTGTTTCACCTACAACCTCCCATCCAGATGGTAAACTTCTAACATTAATTGTAATTGTAGTTGGAGCATTTCCTTCATTCAATAGCGTTGCATGGGGGAAGCCTCCTTGTTCCGAAATAACCCACGGCCCTTGTCCTGACAATTCAAATTCATGAATTACTGCCACTCTTAATGGAACTATAGTTTCTGATAATGAAATACCTTCTCTTAGTCTGATATGTAATTCGACTGTTTTTCCATGCTGAGCATTTTCCGGAGGAGTAATATTCAATGTCATGAATGCGCTTTCACCCGGTGATAAAACCGGCAAATCATCGGGTGTTTCAACGATCCAGTCATTTGAGCCATTCACATATACAGTTGAATAGGCATTTGATGGTGAGTTACCTAATTGTAAAATTTCTATATCGATTGAGGAACCCTCTGGGTCTATTTCTAAATCAACTTGACTTGATATTGCTCTCCATTCTTTGATGTGAGGGACTTCAATATTGAAAGTTATAGTATCTATGATTTCTCCCCTAGAATTTGCATTAACTGTAATTTGCATTACAGTTCCGTTCCAAGCGCCATTAGGTACAGACCAAGATACCGAAGGGTTCCCAGTTTGATTAACCTCAACTCCTTCTATAGACGTGCCAGAAGCATTCCATCCTTGCGAATTATCTAAACCTGAATAAATGATATTGATTGAGGTCTCAAGAGATATGTCATCTTCTAAGTTCCCTATATTTTTCGCTTCGAGAATAACTTCTCCAACATCACCTGGTGCGGTGATAATAGTGTTATTTCTGATACTATTTCCTTGGTATTCACCATTTATTTCCCATCTATGATCTTGCTTCGCTGAAAGAGAAACAATTTCTGTATCTTGGACACTTTGGTTACCTTGTGAAGTCATAATAAATCTAATTTCAATTTCTGTATTAGCAGGGGTATTTTCAGGTAGCCTAACAATTACAGGTATTGTTTGCAGGCTTCCGGAACCTAGCGATACAGAACTACTAGTAAATGAAACGGTAACTTCAAATTCTTCATCATTATCCAGGCTCGTAACAAGTTCTGAACTCAATCTGAAAGTATCTAATCCATTTCCAGGATTCTCTAGCTTTACCATTATTAGGACATCTTCTTCTACTTCAACTTCGTATGGTTGTTCTAGTGGTGATGTGATAGTTAAGTCAGCCCGATAAATCTGTAATACTTCAAGTGAAAACTGCAGTAAGTGGTCACTAGATTGACTACTTTGTTCAAAGAATGTATGGTATGAAGGGGCGGCTTCAATAGGAAGTTGAAGAATTATAGTGCCGTATACTCTTGATGAACCGGATCTAGTTAGTATCAATGAGTCATCAATTATTTCCAAGTCACCTGTAGTACTCCAAGACCATCCTGGAATAACCAAGCCCGCACCTGTCATTGACCATTCTAGTTGATTCTCTCCAACTGGCATATCTGCTGAAACATCCCATGACAGCGTTGTACCAGGGGCTGTTCTTTGATGTATGCCAGTAGTTACGCCAGTTGCAGTAAAAGAAATCTGAATTGTTTGGCATATTTCTTGACTAACACACATTTCTAATGGAGTACTAACTGTATCTCCTAAATTTACATTACTGGGAACATCTAGTCTGGCAGTAACATAAATCATCTCATCGGGTTCTAATGAAAGTGCAGGTATTTGATTTCCTTCTAAATCAAATAATTTCAGGTCATTGCCCCATGTAGTTGAATCCCATGACATAATAATTTGGTTTTCTAATGCATTTCCAAGATTATGAATCAGTATCCATGCTTCTGCATATTCTCCAGTCAAGCCATATCCTAGAGTATTCGCTGTACCATCTGGTCCTCTAATAGAGAGCCCTCTTGTCCTATTAGCCTCTACTGCTGCAAGTGCAGAAATTGAAACATTATTATCATCATCTAGGGTAAGTGATAGCGTCAAATAACCCGAGTCGGAACCCAATGCATCACTCGGTGCATGTATTCTCAGACTTGGAGTCCATACCTCTCCTACTCCTATTTCTATAGATTCAATACCGCCAGAAGTTTCGTCACTCCATGCCCATCCATTTGGTAAATTTGTATCTTCTACTGACAGGCTCCAAACTCCTGCCAGTCTTCCAGTTGAACGAATATTTGGCGTAAATAATGAACTTTCACCCGGTGTGACTACAGTTGGTTCTGTTGGTATCTCAAAACTAGCGTTATACGGATTAACAATATTTAATGTGGTAATTTGAATATCATTGTCATATCTTGATTGTGTAATATTTCTGTAAGGATCTAAAACTAGTTTAAATTCATGCTCGCCAAGATTTCCTGACCATTCTACATTGAATGTCGATAAAGAACCCGAACCTGTAGGGTCAACTGGTTGCATATTTCCAAACTTCTCTTGTGCTATTATTTCATTATCAGCATATAGAATTACATCTGAATCTTCGTCTGTTTCAGCAGTTCCTGCATTTTCAAATGAAACTGTGATAGTGACAGTTTCACCAGGATCTGGAGCTACAGGGCTAAATTCTATACTTCTACCATCTAATTGAGGTCTGATATCAGCAATTTCATGAGAAATTACTGTATCTCCTAGGATTAAATCTAGTGTTGCATCTCCATCAATATCTGCTAATGATGGTGACGACCAAACTCTATGATTAATTGCAATTGGATTATTCCAATCCGAATTCACGCCAGCCATAGTGCCGAGTTCTCCATCAAATGCTCTGACTTCAGTACCGTAAGGAACAATTAATTCTGGTTCATTTGAATTATCTATATCCATCCAAATTGGCGATGATACAGCTATCCCATCATTAAATGCACCCTGCGGTTCCAATATTTCAATACTCCATGCTTGTTGAGGATTAGAACCATCAGTCCCATCATGACATCCTGCAAATCCATCAAAATTTGTTTCCAGTATCCCTGAAACTGTCCATGTGATCCAGCAAACTCTGTCATGGTCTCCATCATCATCAGTGTCAATAACGATTGGTGCAGAATCAGCATATCCGTTAGATGCCTCAAAATCCCAAATTTCAGTCCCATCGCTGATTTCTAAGCCATAGTATTCTGCTCCATACGCGGCGCCATTTTCGTCGAAATCAGAAGGAATGGTTACTACTAACTCCATGGCAATATCTGAATCAAGATTTGCAATGACCGGGCCGGGGAGTCTGATATGTGGGACATTAGAATCGAAACCGTTCAGATTATCTAATGATTTGCCATCCCAATTCGAATCACCATCTGAAGCATCTAATTTCCACAACCACATTGCACTTGTCGAACTTTGAACAGATGTTAGTAAAATAAAGGCAGTATTTTCATCAGTTTGAACAAATGTAGGGTCTGAGGGATGTGTTCCTTTATCCAACGTTTTTTCCCACAATGAGGTAGCAGAAGTCCCAGTTATGTCCAAAGCTAAGATTACCGGTTCATCACTATTTTTTTCGATTAATGATAGCACTAATTCAGCGGAACCATCTAAATCTAAATCTGCTAGCAATGGTTGAGTGGTTGGCTTGTGTCCTCCGCGAGTAGTTCCTACGTATGGTCCCTCATCACTTCCAATCATTAATGTCGAATCCGAATAAGTCCACAATAATTCAGTCACATGACTCCCACCAGGAGACCAACCTGTAACTGAACAAATTAATTCTGGTGAGAATGCTTTAACATAGAAAGTCCCACTCAAATCATAAGATACGATAATTTCTTGTTTTCCGTCAAAATCCAAATCAACAACTACTGGTGAGGCCTTTATTTCATCTCTTCCACTATCTGTAATTTCTCCCAAATCTACTTCCCAAGCGAGATCTGCATCTTCTCCTTCAATAATTTTCAGAAAACTGTGAGGTGCTCCTCCTACATCTTCAGTTTGAATAATTATCACAAATAGTGAATCGCCACCACATCTTTCCAAAGATTCTTCATCTGAAATTATTGATGCAGATAAGTCGGCTACAGGTGTTGCTAATGCATCAGTTGAGAACGCATAGTTACTGTATTGCCAGTTTATTACAGGATTAACTATAGATAATAATTCAGAATTATTTTCCGGCGATTCTATCCCTGCGCCACCATCAGGTGAATGTGAGGGGGGAGTAGATTCCCTGCCTGGTGTTTTACCTGATTGAGGCCATGGTTGCTCTCCACCCATCCATACTCCTTCAAAGTTTAATGAATATGATTCTGCAGATTTATTTTCAATTTCCTCGTGACTATTATCATAATTTGCTAAGAATCCTGAATGTGGCATTAATACTAAAAGACCTGTCATAATCAAACAAATTGTAACTTTGTTCGATTGATTTGACATAGTGAACCCTCGCATCAGGGTCCAAATGGGTTTCAATACCCACTTGAACATTCGCACTAAACTATCATCCAGACCTATGGTCTGTAAGGTAAATCCTATTTTCCGAAGTCATTAATCATCCGTTGTGCTTATACAGGAGTGGTAAGTCGGCGGTTCAACGGACTTCTCCTCTGGAGGCTTTGCCGATGAGGGACGGGGGGTCTTCTGCCTTCCTCCGACAAACCTCGGAGCAGTCCGTTAAATGGAGGAAAAAAGATGTACAGCATAGTCACACGCGAAGATACAATAAGAATACCTGCAGAGTATATCCGTGCAGGACGTAACTTAGTCGATCATATCGATGAATTAGCAAATGATGCATTTGAGGGGCGTTTTGATCCCGATGAAAATTATACTGTTTTAACATTCGATCATGAGCCTTTAGGCCGTGGAAAAATTATTCACGGAGATGGAGCAATTTATCAACGAGTAAAGTTCAAGGCTTTACTCTTCAACATGGAAAATAATGAAGTTGTAGATGGTTATGCATCTGAGATTTCAGAATATGGAGCGTTCGTAAGGATAGGACCAATGGAGGCATTATTACATAAATCTCAAATTCTTGATGAACCTATTAACGTAAACTTAGGGGTTAAAAGAATTGAGGGTTCTTCTAGTGGTAAATACTTAGAAGAGGGCTCTTATATCCGTTCACGTGTAGTTTCTAAAGCAATCAATCAGAATGACCCACGAGCAAGTAAAATTGGATTAAATTGTAAAATGGATGGGCTTGGAGCATATTCTTGGATTCAGGAGCAGGATTAAAATGGCTAAGCAACCATTTGCTTGTGGGGAATGTAATCGTATTCTCCCCGATCCAGAAAATAAAAAGGATCCAGTTAATTGTAAATGGTGCCCTAATGCTCCAGTAACTACTGATTGGCAAGGTTATGTAATTATCCTTAACCCTGAAAGATCTGAAGTTGCAAAAAGGCTGAATATAGAGGATCCAGGCGCTTATGCTCTGAAGGTAAATATAAGATAAGGAGGAAAAAATATGCAAATAATTGAAAGAAAAGAAAACCCACTACTTGGTCGTGTTGAACTAACCTTTGAATGGAACCACGAAAATCTCCCTACACCTACGCTTTCGGAAATGATTACCGCCGCAGCGAAAGCAGAACCCGGTTCGAAAAAAGAACTAGTTTTTGTAAAGAATGTAAATACTAGGTTTGGAAGACCATTAACTACTGGAATTGCATTAGTATACGATTCGGAAGAAACAGCTTCACTAGAACCAAAATTCATTGTTGACAGGCATGAAAAAGCACGTCCACAAAAAGATACAGGAGGAGATGAATAATGGCAGAAGGACCTAATCCACAATCTAAGTGGTCAAAATATAAGATAGATGGTGATAAATTAGTTCGTGCGGAATTCTGTCCTGAACCAGGATGTGGCCCTGGTGTATTCTTGGCTATCCATAAAGATCGAAAATCTTGTGGTAAATGTGGCTATAATTCAAACGATGAAGAAGAATAATTAAATTCTTATTTTTTCCCATTCCCCATCATTTGTAAGGACATTGTCACCAACGATGCCAATGCCAATATTTTCTCTTGATTCCATAATAATTGAGCCGTCCTTACTTAGTTTCCCATCATGTCTCCAACCAGTCCAAATCCAATCTTCTTGAATGCTTTTAACATCATATATAGGGCCTAAAACTTTGTATATTTTTGGAGAGTCACTTAAATTAGATAATGTTGCAAAATATTTCCCATTCAATTTAATGAACCATCCTTTCTCTTTCTCGTATTGGACACCTGTAACTACCTCTGGTAATTTTAATACGCCCTTTTTGGTGATATTGCCACTACCATCTATCACAGCGAACCCCCCTGCCTTTGAGAATAATATTGTTCCTTCTTCAGTGTTCAGAAATCCAATTATTTCATCTAATGAATTTATTTTCGATATTTGTTTCCATTCAGGGATCTCCGCTCTCCAAATTTCTTTTGATTCATCATTTATTCTATATATTCCTCTATTTATCGTAGAAAAGCAAATTGAATTTTCTACATTTGATAATGCGGTCGGTTCAGAGTCCAGTATTTGTGACCAAATACTAGATGATGGATGCAGGACAGAATCTAATTTATTACTTCTTAATTCTGCTTTTGTTTCGCCATCACTCCAGGCTTCATTTAAGTCAAATGCGGCCATTCTCGCCTGTCTTAAGTCTCTTTCAACCCATACTCCAATCCATTTTCCCTTCACTATTGTACTTGATGTAATCAATGCAGGGAATGGTTGGCTAACCTCACCGAGTCGATTGAGCTGGTCATCAACTTTCAGCAATTGACCGGAGACACCGGAAATAACATGGATGTTCTTTCCAGAGTCAATTTTGATTGGGGCGAAACCTATCCCCGAATCTTCCATATTATGTCCTATGATGACCAGTGTTTCAAGGTGTGGTTCAGAGGGTTGAAAATTAAAGCCATCTTGGATGATTCATGGGAGTACTCCTTATTGCTTCTAAATCTGATACTGCATCGATGACACTATATGATGCAATGATGCGTTTAGATGGTTGGAGTAAGCCGTTTACAATAACTTCAGGAGATTACTATATTCATGAATGTGGTAGCGTGTATCTATTAGTTATAGATCAAATTCATATTATGGCGGATCATATAGATTTACAATTCAAAAAACAAACAGGTCTTTCTGTTTATGATGTTCTAGTTTTGTCTAGGCATGTTTCGCGTTCTAATACTCCAGCGATGACTTTGCATGCTATTGGCATTCCAGGAATATTACCGTATGGAGAAGAGGGAATTTCAGGAGGTAAAAATGGATTATTAGTGCCTCCAAGTAAATATTTCGCATCATTATTTAGGAGAATGAACACTTTGGCTAGAAAGAAAAAGTTAGATGTCGATTTCGATTTAACTTTAGAAACCACTCATCACGGACCAATACTAACAACACCTACATTGTATATTGAGATTGGCTCAACAGAAGATGAATGGGGTCGAGAAGATGTTGCAGACTGCTGGGCAGAAGTAATCTCTGATGTTTTAGTAATGTTTGGAAGCAAATCGGCATATTTTAACCCTGATTTAGATATAATGATTGGATTTGGAGGAGGCCATTATGCCCCTAGGCATAAAGCAGTAATTTTGAACTCAGAAATTAATGTAGGGCATATCATTGCAAACTATTCCTTGATTTTCGAGCAAAACAATGAATTTGAGAGTCCTTCTGGGCCATGGTCTGAATGTATCCAGAGTGCAGTTGATTCTACAAGAATTTCTTTCCCTCAAAGTAAGATTTTCGCTCATCTGGATAGGAAATCATTCAAGGGATGGCAACGCTCGGCAATTATCCAAAAATTAGATGATTTAGGCGTTGAAGTAAGACGTGCTAAGCAAATCACCCAAAGAGAATAATCAAATCTTTCATTCTCTTCGACCGTGTATGGGAGCGATAGGGAAAATCATTGTTGGCTTGATGCCAATCGCTCCTAAATTTTTAGTCAAGCGTATAGCGGGTCGTTATGTTGCAGGTTCAAACCTCGAATCTGCAATAGATTTAATGAAAAATATGTCGAAAGAGGATGCTTGTTTTACAATTGATGTTTTAGGAGAGGAAATCAATGATATTGGAGAAGCAAGATACTTTGTAGATGAATATTCTAGAGTTTTAGAATTGATAGTGTCTAACCAAATCAATGCGAATATTTCTTTGAAACCTACTGCTTTGGGATTACTGATAGACAAAGAGGTGGCATTATCAAATATTGAGGAGATTATGAAGAAAGCGGCTCTAAATGACATTTTTGTCCGATTGGATATGGAAGATCATAGGGTCACTCAAGAAACTATTGATGTTGTATTAGAAATGCAAAAGAAGGGTTTTGAAAATATCGGAACTGTCTTACAAGGTAGACTTTTCAGAACCAAAGAAGACATTGCTGAGGTATCTAACAAGTTAGGTTCTCTTGCAGACTTTAGAATTTGTAAAGGTATTTATCTGGAATCCGGAGATATTTCTTATACTAAATATCAGGAAATAGTGGATTCAACAAATGAATGCATAGATTTAATGTTAGAAATGGGTTGCTACACTGCCATTGCCTCACATGACATTCCCATAATTAATCATAGTTTAGAAAAACTAAGCGACATTAATATGACCGTTGATACGGATTCAAGAAATAATTCTGCGGGTAGTAGAACAGGCAAGGGACCCGGCTATGAATTCCAATTTCTTCTAGGCGTACGAGGCAACCTTAGGAGAAAATTAGCGTCTGAGGGTCATTTGACTAGAGTATATGTCCCATACGGTACTAAATGGTATGAGTATGGGGTTAGGAGGATTCGAGAAAATCCAGATATTGCTTGGCATGTTACTAAAACGATAATCATGCCTTGGACTAATAGAAGATAAATCAAATTTTACCATTTTAATTATGATCATCTGGAACATGTAAGTAGATTCTTCTAATCTCACTGGCGATTCTCTTTCCATTGAGTGTTCTTCCCTTACCTGTATGGAGAGCTCTGATCCTCCATCTTCTTCCATTCATTTGCATTATAGCGCCACAAGAAAAAATTCTGTCAGGTTCACATTCTATGCTGCTTGGTACGCTTATTTCACCTTCAGTCATGGTGATTGGCACTATCGTCCTATCTACTCTCACTGCCCACATTGCAGATATTTCTCCTGCATTAAGAGATATACATTCTCTAGATGTTGAATCTTCTATTCTTGTAATTCTATAGGTTTGTTCTTGGTGTTGGAAGTAATCCTCTTTGACAATTTCTTCATCTTCATCCGCTTCAATTAATGACAATTCGCTATCCATTCTATCAGATAATGTAGTTTTGATAAATACTGATTTCGGTGGCCTTAATTGTAAATTATGTACGTTACTACAAATCACACACCTGACCAACAAATCTTCTCCATTTCCCTTAACGTTTCTCCTTAGAATCTCATGCTCCGTCATTTTTGTACATTCAGGACATACTGCTGCATCAAATACTTCTTCATCGATGTCCGTATCTTCCATGTCTCTTCGAAATGACTCCCTTTATTGAAGCCATCCTTACATGGGATGATTGAAATTAGAGTTAATATAGCCCATGTCATGAGTGGCGGGGGCGGCGTAGGGTTACCTCAAATGTCTGAGCGTGAAATGTTTGAGAAATTACTATCTTCTGGCTCTGATTATGGTGAAGGGGAACCTCAGATAGCAGCGAATATCGGTCAACAAATGTTGCATATGAATTTAATTCCTTTAACTCGGGCTTTTAGAGTTAAAATCAGAGATATTTCATCTAAGATTCCAGCTAGGAATGTAGTTCTAGTGGGCGGGGGGATAGGTCACTTAGCAGCTTGGCTACTTGATTTATGGAATGGTGATCCTGCTAATCCTCCTTCCGAACCTAGACCGAGGCCTGATACATTTAGAATAGTTGAACCAGCAGGAAAATTTGGAGTTATAATTGATCGTCTTGTCCGCCGTCATTCTTCAGAACAATGGACACAGGTTTTGACTAGATCATGGCAAGAAATAACTGCTGAAACATCATCTTGGTCAGTCGCAACAGCAGCATTACCTTCCAGTGCTCAACCTTCCCCTTTACCTCAGCCAATTGATCTAATAATCATCGATTTACCTGAAAATCAGAGACCTAATGCAACAATTGCCGCCTTAGAAGTAATTTCACATGGTGGTTTCATCTTGGTCAAAGAGCCAGAAGTACCTACTGGTGATGTTGGTGTTCCCGAAGATGGAGATGAACCTAATGATGCTCAAAGGAAAGTTGAATCTTTCAATCAATGGATGAAAGTGATACGAGAATGCAACGAAAATCATTCAATGGCATTCATAGAATTATCTGGTGGTACACTAGCTGTTATACGTCGTTCAACTTGAAAAATATCAAAAATATTTCTTTCAATATTTATATTTCCTTTTACTAGATTCTCTTTAATATCTGATGAACTAGAGTTAACTGCTTTTATCAATGTATCAATTCTAAATATTCCATATCCAAAATTATCGTCATGTTGACTTTGTCCATCTTTCATTTGTGAATTCTCACTTAATAGAATTTTTATTTCTTCAATTTTCGTTTCATCACTATTACTATTTCTTTGAAAATCTGGATTTTCTTGCAGGAATAATGCCAATCCTCCTGAAACCCACGCTGTTGAAGCAGAGGTGCCACTAGACCAACCCCACCAAGAATCTGAATTAGTCATTAATACCGGTACCTCAAGACCGGGTGCGATTATCTCTGGTTTTTTGTCAGGATCATTTCTTGGTAGAATAGGATTGGGCCATAATCTTCCATTGTTATCCCCTTCAGAACTTCCAGACCATAAGTTCCCAAGTCTTGTGACACCTCCAACGCAAATCACATTCTCAACTGACCCTGGTGATGAAACATCTCCATCATCATCTTCACCATCATTTCCCGCTGCTGCAACTACATATACACCTTGTTCAATTGCATTCTCAACAGCAATTTCTAGTGAATCAGTTGTAAATAAATCGCCACCAATGCCTTGCCCTCCACCGAGGCTTAAAGAAATAATATCACTATCTTGTGAAACACACCAGTCTACAGCTTCTGCAATCCCATCATCTGTTCCTGAACCATCTGAATTAATTGCTTTTGCAACATATAAATCAACATTTTTCGCTATTCCATTCAATCCTCCATCTGCAACAATTATTCCGGCCATTGCGGTTCCATGACCGTCATCATCATATGGGTTTGGACTAGAATTAATGACATCATTCCACCCTAGAAGATTAATTTTTTCTAAATCAGGATGTGAAGTATCAATCCCGGAATCAACTATGCACAATGAGATCCCAGAACCGTCTAATCCATTTATTTCATTAACACCAGTTATATCTTTGTATTCATCTTCCCAAGTGATTAGTGATTGAGGTGGACTGAACCCAAATGCCTCACCATTCATAGTGATAAATAGCCATAGAAGTATTACGACTAAGATAAATCCTGAAATTAACGTTGCAGAGAAGCCAACAAGTAATTTGAATACATCTTCATCTCGAGTTTTTGAGGCATTAATCACATTGATTACATTTTTTCCGTCAAGAAAAACCACTTCTTTATCTGTCTCTGAATCGCTCTGTGAATCTTTATTTTGTTGTGAATCATCTCGAATCATTTGACAACCAACTATGAGATATTTAGCACCTATTACCATGCGTCTTGTCTACTAAAATGACTTGAAATAGTTGTATTAGATTTACAATTGGTACAATCGAATCTTGTGGGTAATGTCATTTCACATACATTACATATTGAACCCGGAGTCCCGACTCCTCCACAATTATATTGACAAGGCACGACAATCTTCCCATTAGCTTTCTGAATAGCGGGCGTTTCTTCTTTACAGATGGGACAAATACCTTGCATGTCGTTTAAATTTTGCTGACTTATTTCACCAGAAACTTCCCTTGCTCTAACTGATTGAATCCTATCTTCAGCAGCACCGAGCATGAATTGAGGATACCAAATAATATGTATTAATAGGAAAATTGAAAGTATACTACAGATAAGATAAAGCCAAGGGAAATCGAAAACTGTTGCCTCGGAAGACAATGGTCTCAGCGCTATAGATTTTGATGAAGACCAAGAAAAAATATTGACCATTATCATCCAGATTCCTAATCCTAAACTCCATAATCTTAGACTATGATCTTTCCAAGCAGTTTCGACTACTCTCGGGTCGGGGTGTGAATGTCTCTCAATCACATGAACGTCCCTTGTCTCACTGACTGCTTTGTGAACCACAAAAATCACTAGAAATGTAAAAATTAAATTCACTAGAATAATAGGTGCTAACATTCCTATATCTAGATTTTCAGGGAAGTTTGGATTACTGGCAAATGTGTAGATGTAGCCTATCTGTATTGCAATCATACCTATCATCATGTAAACAAGATTTTCTCTCATAATGGGGAAACGAATAAACAACTGAATCACAAACCCAATCCATGCAATTATAGATAACAGCGATAGAATTAGAGACAAATCCTCTAAGAATAACATACCTTCGGTGCCAACTCTATTATAATCTCCACCACTTTTAAGTTCGCCTATACCTAAATCCCATGATCCTAAAAATATCGCTAGAACACCTACTCCAAATATTGAAAATTCAAATGCCCCCCAACCTCTTAGAATCATTTTCATATGAAATTTAGACTCTTGCATAATTTTATCCAAGAAATCCAGTCTTTCATTATATTCGGAGAACTTGTAATTTATTGTGATTTCACTAAGTCTGATTGGCTCTTGGTTTCTAATTTCTGTTTCATCAGTCATTGAACGGAGCCCCCTTATGTGTGTGCGACATGAAATACTGCATTAAGTAACTCCCTTATCGGGATCCAAAAATCACGATATGTGTCTATGTTTTATGATCTACAATATATATTAGTAGGGCTGATGGCGCCGAGAGGGAGATTTGAACTCCCGAGGGAAAATCCCACATGATTTCCAGTCATGCGCAATACCAGGCTATGCGACCTCGGCTTCATAGTCTCGGAGACTTCATGACATTTTGAGTCTGTTGCTTTTCAATTGTGATTTTGAATCTCTCTCCGCAGTGATTAAATCGAAATTGTTTTTCGATTAGACGTCGCCACTGTGGCTTAGGGGTATAGCATCCCATTGGTAATGGGAAGGTCGGGAGTTCAATTCTCCCCAGTGGCTCCATTTTTCGAATTAAAAACATAATTTTTCAGTATCTTCATCGACCTTAGGGAAATAACTTCATAATCTAACAAACAAACGATAGGGATATGTCTGACCGCCGTAGGACTGCACTTGCTCTAGTGTTATTGATGATAATTGCCCCGCTAACATCCGCTGCTACAACTTCTTGGACAGGACCAAGCTCAGTAAATCCTCCCGAGGAGGGCATTACTCTGACTGGTTTCCGAGTCCCCGGAAATGCTACAGTTCAGGATGGTTGGCTTCACATAACTAACACTGAAACAGCAACATCCATGGATCCTGGTATTGTTTGGGAAGGTGCAGATTTAGATTCTGGTAGATTTTTTGGAACTAATTTCGTTGAAGACATTGAACAAATCACTTTACTTGACGATGGTTCTCGGTCAAATATTAGCACTTTCGATGAAGGTGATATCGATGTATCAATGAATGACATTTACACTTATTCTCCAGGATGGGAACATGTTTATTCGGTTTCTTCTTCAACATCAGTGGTAGAATGTAACAACCTTTCAGGTGCATGGGTGGACCATGGATACGACAATAATTTTGATGGGTCTCTGTCGCCTGGAGAAACAACTGAAACTTTGATGTATTGCAGTGGTAATGCATTAGAAGATAGTGTTACAACATTAAATGTCACTAGTGGAGGTAGTGGATACACTGCTGGAACATTATCTGCAACTGGAGGTTCAGGCAGCGGCTTCTCAGGGACTTATTCAATTAGTAGTGCAATCGATAGTATAACTATCTCCAATAACGGAACTGGATATGCGATTGGAGATTCACTAGCTTTCGTATGTCCTGGTGGATGTACTGGGACAGGTGCTGTCGCATCAGTAGGTGGTGTTGACAGTAATGGCAATATAACCTCGATAGCACTGAGTAATGGCGGATCTGGCTATATCTCACAACAAACAATGTATGTTCTGGTATCTAGTAGTAATGGCACTGGTGCTCAACTTTCTAGCGTGCTGGAAACTACTGGTTCAATTTACGAGGCGTCTGTTACTAGCGGAGGTAATGGCTACACTAGTGCACCTACAATAGTGCCTAGTTCAAGCGGTACTTCAGCATCAATTAGTGCAGGTTTAGGAGGATTTTTCGATTATGAGATTACAGTTACATCGATTAGTACAGGTTCTACATCTCAATGTATGTTAGGAGGTTACATGGTAAATGCAGGAATGGATACTGATGAAGATTCCATTTTAGATGCAAACGAAATTTCAGATACAAATTATCTCTGTAACATTCAAGAAATGTGGGGTGCTACAACATTTAACCACAATGGGACGAATCTTGGTAATGAACAAACAATGTCTTATGGAACAATTCCATCATCTGCAACAGAGGGAATTGTAGCAGTAGGTACAATGCCTGGCTCAGCAGTTCCACGTGGTACAAGCAGCTCTTTCTTATTACCTCAAGTTGATTTACCTGATTCAGATACTTACAATGGACTTTACATGACTTTTGACCATTGGTATCACTTGGACAGTACTACTTCAGGTGGAGGAGATGGAACATGGATTGAATATAGAATAAATACTGGTAGTTGGAATGACTGGACCTATATTGCTCCAGATGGAGGATATCCTAGCACTATGTCTACAGATGCTCCTTCACCCAACGGTGCTCCCGAAAGTGTAGCAGTTCCAGTTTTTGCTTCTGCAACTCACAGTGGATGGCTAAGTGAGAACATAAGTATATCTTCAATTCCAGATATTGACAATGCTTCTAAAATTCAATTTAGATTCCATATTTGGACTTCTCCTAACGCATCTTATGAGAGGCCTGGATGGTTCTTGGATAACATTGATTTCAATAATGATGGTGTTGATTTTGGTGTTTGGCACCATGGATGTATTTCTACAACAGGTACGTATTGCAACTATGTGGCACATTCAGCGGGGGCACTTCAAAGAACAATTGATTTAACCGGCACTAATTCAACTTCATCAATTGAAATAGATATGGAATGGGATTTACAGGGCTCTACTAGTGATAATGCTTGTATTGAGATTTCATTGAACAATGTAACATGGTATGATATTTCTTCCTCCATTTCCTCTACAACAAGTGATTGTGAAGATCGTAGTGGTGCAATCCCTGGTTATCCTTCATATGATGGAGTATATGGTGACCAAAGTAACGGAATCAGGACTGTAGAATATGATATTCCTTCCGCTTATCAAAATCAGGCTAATGTTTACATTCGTTTCGTAGTAGATACGGACGCTTACACACATTATGGAGGTACTTATCCTGGTGATTCACAAGAAGGATTTACACTTGAAGATATTCGCGTTGTTGACGATACAGGCACTGTATTATTCAGAGACGATTTAGAAAGTCCGACTACGATGACTCATTATCAAGAGTACTATACTTATGGTGGTAACACACAACTGGGATATGATGATTGGAATTACTACATTCTTACTGGAGGAATTTTAAGCGAAGTATATGGATTTGAAGATTCTACTGCTGGAAACCCTTCCACCAATAACGCTCCGGGTTGGTCAAAACAATCTGCATGGAACTATGGTCAATTGGGTATGAGTGCAGGGCCTAGTGATGAACCTTCGTTCCCTTACGTATATGGTACAAATTTAAATGGTAACTATGCAAATAATCAGAACTCATTGTTAACATCTCCAACATATGATATTCCGAACGATGGCTTAGCATACGTGACATTTGATAAGTGGATATGTACAGAAAATAGTTGGGATGCAGTTGGTCTTCAAATACAGGTTAATGGTGGTTCTTGGAATTATTTCGACCCTCAAATTCCTGGTTGGTATGATGGTTCACCCGGATATTCTGGTAATCAGATGTATGGCCATGATGCGTGGATGAATGGAGATTGTAATCAACAAGAGTTTGAAAATAGACAGGCACCTCTATCTAGTTATGCTGGTGACGAGTTAAGATTTAGATTCCGTCTATCTACAGATACTTCAGTAACTTATCAGGGTGCCTACATTGATAATTTTGGTATCCTAATTGCTAATTATGGAGCTGGTGGGTACTGGTTGAGTAATGCTGTAGACATGAGTGATATTGACACTTTCAATTATGGCTGGGTAGATATTGAGGCAACAATTCCCGATAATACTTCAATTACAGGTAGCTTAGTCGACATGAGCGATAATATTGTGCCAGGTTACAACAATGTTACCTTCCCATTCTCTTTGGCAGGAGTTGATTCTGAAGAATATGAACTAGTTAGAATTAAGGTTCTAATGGATACAAGTGACGAAGAAGTTTCTCCTAAATTAACCAAAATAAGTATTGGTGGTAAGAGATATCTTGCGTCATCAAGTGCAGATTATAATGGATGGTCTTTCAGCCCGAGCATCGAGGTAGTAGATGAATTACTGAATGCTACAACTATTGCCGGTACAATTACTTCCGATTATATCCATTCATCTAGGCCAATCAAGAGCGTGACACTATCAGGTAACTTTTCTAGTGGTCTAATGGTGACTGCATATTCATTCACTGGTGCAACATTAGGACAAACCTCTCAGGGATCAATACCCTTTGCTATCCCTCAAACAGGTTTCTCTCTATCAGTGTCCCTACCGACTAATGGCTGGATTGATAGAATGGTTATCTCATCCAATTTCGTTGAGCCAGCAGAAAATCCTGCAGTTGATATGCTTAATGATGGTTCAGTAGATTGGTCATTCCCAATGGGTACAGATTACGGTCATTATGGATGGCAATCGCTTGTTTCAGATGGTATTGATTCTCATACAACTGGTACAAGTATAAGCTTAGATTCTGGAACTCCATCTTCAATAATGGTGAGATTACCCTCTCTGGCTGCGGTCAATAATGGAATAATCTCAGTTGCACCTGATTCCGATGGTCAATTCGAGTCACCGGTTACCTTGACAGTAGGGTCATCCAGTCAGACGAGTTCTTCTGCTTCAGAGATATTCCATTGCATATTAGATTACAGTCAAATTGCAGGAATAAACTCTCTAACTACATCTCACACAGACACTGACACAGGAAGGGAATGGCGAGATGTCACCATTACTTTAGAGTCAAATTATGCACAAACGGTATCTATTTCAACAATTGGAATAGGCTATTTGATATTTGAAAATGTTTCAGGTTTAGGTACATCAATATCTGATTATCACGATTCTATGACTCAAGATGATCCTCCGCCTACTCAGGTATCAATTCCAGTAAATATTACTGCAGATAAGGGATCAGTTTCCATCGATGGTGACTTAAAGTTCGATTATATAGTCACCAACAGAGATTTCGTGGTTCCAAATACACTTTATCCTAATGGTGAGACAGTTGAAATAATTACTCAACACCATCACTTAATTGATAATTCTAATTTAGATAAGATTTCTCTCAGAGGAATCGCTTCTGATGGGGAGATTTTGATGTTTGAGGTTACTAATAGTGCAGATGGCTTGTGGGGCCAAGGTTCAGATGCGGTATCCTTTACGCAAATTTCTGGTTCATCAGTTGCTCCAATGAATCCTTCAACATTCTTAGAGATTACAACTCATAATGATGGCTATGATGATGTCACTATACACTGGATGTTTGATGTTAGCTGGATGTGGGATGATGTTAATTCAATACGTTGGATATCTCAGGCATTCGATGCCTCAGGAGAATCAGTATGGCCGTCAGTATCTCATAGTGGTGAATCTGGAAAGAATGCGGTTGAAAATGATTTGATGATTGATTCATTCGAAGTCAGAGATCAATTTGGAAGGCTTCTATCAAATCAGTATTCTACATTCTATCCGTTTACGATGACTGATGGTAGTGAATTAAATATCACAGGCACCGTCAAGTTCCAAGACTCTATTGCAGTTAGACCGCAAGCGGTTGATTTCACTGTTGGTTTGAATATTTCCGGTCTAAGTTATCTTTTGACTTCTGAAGAAGGCGGGAAATATACTGGCCTAATTTCATCTCCAACAGGTCTCTCTAACGTTTATCTGTCACCTATGATGAATACAGTAGGCCCTACTGGTTATTCACTTGGGGCAGAGGATGTAACTGGAACTCCGCCATCTGTAAATGTTCGAGTTGATCATGAACCTCCTGTAGCAGGGCCACTTGAAGTAAACACCCCATCTGGTTTGAAAGCAGCTCATGGTAAAGTTTGGGAACCAATGGACCCATTATCTCTTTTCGTAACAGTCGAAGAATCTGAGGCTAGAGGTGAAATTTTGACACTCAGATATTGGCGAGGTTCAGTAGATGATGTCAATGGAGATGGTATCGCTGATGAAGACGAATACTTGTCAATGGTACAGCCATTAACACCTGGTATGACAGGTCAGCAACAAGTTAATTTTGTAGGTATTGATGTTTCTCAACAAACTTTTAATTCTCCAGTCCATATGTATGTTGAAGGTACTGATTGGGCAGGTCTGAGTTACCAAGAGGGAGGTACAGGTGGAGGACCTGGAGCATCTAACTCTTGGGCAACTGTCGTTGTAGCAACTGATGAGCCAACCAGCATTAAGTCTACAGGTTATTCACTGGACCGTGATTTAGGGTATTTACTGCCTGGTGAACAACATACATTTACTATGCAAATTGAAGAAGCCAATGGGCTAAATACATTGGATAATATATCGATAATGCTATGTGGAGATGGGATAAGTGAACTTGGAAAGATGAGCTACGATCCTTCGAGAGGAACTATTTGGTCAGATGCAACTAGTTTCGTGACACCACTTTCTGTGCAGACGATGCAAGTTTCTTCAGATATTACTCAACTTTCAATGATATTCGAAGTCTCTTGGGACTTCCCTTGGGAGAATAATCAGAACTCTTGTAAGCCTAGCGTATCAATACTTGATGATTTCACTACTGTAGCGTACCAGAATAACATTGGAGAATTATCTTGGTATCTTGATAACAAGTATGTAGCAATCCCTGATAATATAGAAGATCTTACTCCTCCTCAGGCAGAATCTCAAGGAGTTTCGGTGTACTTGGGACAGGGGGATGAATTCCGAATGAGTGGATTTGTTTATCATTCTGGTTCAGGTGCATTAGCAGCAAATATTCCAGCAAATCTTGAAGTTGAATTCGAAGTAGTTTATGGAACACAAGAAATTAAGATGGTCACATCAGTAAATGAAGATGCTAGTTTCGATGGTTCAATGATTTTGCCTTCAAGAGTCCCTCTTAATCCAACTATGTCTGTTTCAACAGAAGTTTTGAATGTCCCAGGTGGTGGTTCATCAGATATTAATTCAGATGCTTCTGTGACTGTTGACAGTAAAGCTCCAACGGTACTATTTGATCAATCAACATATCCTGATTCATCATTAGTTTTGTTAGAATCGGATTTAATCAATGATGTACTAATCACAGTAACGATGGTCGATGAAATTGGTATGATCGAAGGACCTCTTGATGTCGCTTGGGTGATTCTAAGGTCGGGTACTGCAGTGGCTGGATCAGAGAATACTGGACAACTAACTATGATTGATGATGGAGAGTCAAAAGATGTTTATCAAGGCTATATTGACTTTACACCACTAAATGGTATGTCAATTGAACAAGGCGACCAGATTGCTTTCTGGGTCACTTCAACCGATAGAGCAGGAAATGTTGTCACTGGCCTAGGTAGTGAATCTGCACCAAGAATGCCTACTCTTAGAATAATGAAGTTTAATCCAGAATATACTAGAGTAGTCATCAATCCAACCTCTACTCCAATGGTTGGAGAGATGTTAACTCTGCAAACATTCTGGGAAAATGATGGTAAGAGAGAAGGCTCTATCACAGTTGGTTTATACGAGTTAAATCCAGAAAGTGGACAATGGTCGCCGGCGCTAACTACCTTATCCGATGGCCCTACTGAAATTATTCTAGGTGCGCAGTCTTCGAGCGTCAATGCACAATTCCAATGGGAGTCTTGGTCTGAGGGTCAACCTCTATTGGTATTGATTATGGAAGATCCTGAAACAGGTGAGATGGACTGGAATAATGATAATGGAAATAATATTGACTTATCTGGTATTAATGTTCAACCATTACCCGTAGAAGCGGAATCAAACACTGGCCTTTACATGGTTATTGGTGTTGCAGTTATCGCTGTAGCTCTTGTTGCAATACTTGTAATGCGCAGTCGTGGCGATGAAGATTATTACTACGATGATGATGAAGAAGAATACGAAGAAGACGATTGGGAATACGAAGAAGAAGATTAGTTGGGGCAAATTCAAACCCCAACTAATCCCTATCTTCATGTAATTTCTTACTGTTGTCTTTATAGGCTATTTAGTGACCTAATTGCTTTTGAGGAAGAAATTCCTTAGATGGGATTGGGATGGATAAGACTAGCGACGCTGTAAGTGTGGAAGAACTAAAAAACGAAGTTGAAGACTTGAAAGTGCTAGTCAATACTCTATTGACAGTCATTATGGAAGAGGCCGACGGGGTCCAGTCAGGAGCAGCCCCCACTATTCCTAATCAGCCAAGACGTGGATATTGCATGTAACTAATATTCTACTGGTTCTGGATCTACTGTTCTCCACATGTAACAACAAGCTACAGTACGCCATGGCTTCCATTTTTCTGAAATAGCATACAACTCATCATTAGACATTTTCACCCCTGAATTATATGTTTTTTCAATACCTCTAATCATGCCTATATCTCCTATTGGAAATACATTAGGGCGGAGTAGAGTAAATATCAAAATCATCTCTGCAGTCCATTTCCCTACACCCCTTAATTTAATCAATTTTTCAATAATCTCTTCATCGTCCATTCCCCCCCAATCAAACGAGCTATATTCATGCCAAGATTCAGAGATTCCTATTACATATTCTGCCTTTCTTTGAGATAATCCACAACTTCTTAATTCTTCAAAGTCAACCGATAGTATATTCTCAGGGGTGATATTTCCAACCCTTTCAGTAAACCTTGACCACACAGTAGATGCGGCTTTAACAGAAATTTGTTGGCCTATTATTGATCTAATTAATGTGAAAAAAATGTCACCTCTTGAAATTAATTCCAAATCATCAAATTTATTTATTATTCTTGAAAGTATTATGTCATTATCTGATAGTTCTTTTTTCGCTGTTTCCCAATAGTCTGGGCTATCACCTAACAATGTCATTGATACTCCTATGACCTAATAGTTCAAGAGAACTACCGTGTTCGCATTATCATGAATTTTGAGAAAATCATGTTCGGTGGTGCAATTGCTGCTACTGTGATTTTTATTGTTTTAAGTACAACTGGAAATACTGATTTGATAGAAAATGAATCTTGGGCTATAGAAGAAACCTGTCTTGGAAGCCATTCTAGCGACATTAGTCACACTCATAGTAGTTTATCGATAATAATTAATGGGAATGAGCAATATATATCTCAGAATATTGGTATACAGGATTCTAAGTGCCCTGATGGAATGCGAGGAATACATACTCATGATGATTCAGGAAGACTGCATATCGAAACACCAAGCCAAATATCTGCTCCTATTGGAGCATTTTTCAATATCTGGGGTGAGGTATTCAATTCAGAACAGATTCTCGATAATAAGGTAGACTCTAATCATGAAATTTTGATGTTTGTTAATGGAGAAATTAATCAAGATTTTGAAAATTATGTGATGTTAGATAATGATGTTATAGAGATACATTATCAGAATAAGTAATTATCCCTTAATTACAGCAAATGGTTTCATTCTGGCTACTGGTCTAGCTAGTCCTGCCTCGCATGTCAATCTAATTACTTCGTCAACATTTTTGTATGCTTCCGGTGCTTCTTCCGAGAGAACATTCGGTGTTTTTGTGTGAACATTAATTCCACTATTTTCAAGTTGCTTCTTTAATTCTGATGAATTAATCTGATTTCTTGCAGCCGTTCTAGAAAGTTTTCTTCCTGCGCCATGACATGATGAAGAAAAAGCATCATTACCTCCACTTTCTGGACCAGATAAAATCCATGAGGCGGTACCCATGTCACCAGGGACAAGGACTGGTTGACCTATGCCTGAAAACTTCCCTGCCAACTCTGAATGATCTCCACCAAGTGCTCTTGTAGCGCCTTTTCTATGAACACAGCATTCACATGAAACTCCATGTACTTTGTGATTTTCTATCTTTGCTATATTGTGACTAACATCATAGATTACTTCAAGGTCACTATCCATTCTAATTTCTTCTCTTAGAATATTTCTCAATCTTTGAGTTAAGGTTGAACGATTTGCAAAGGCGAAATTACCAGCTGCAGACATGGAATCGAAATATTGTTGCCCCTCTTTACTGAATATTGGCGCAGCTGCTAATTGTCTGTCTGGTATTGACATATTCCATTTCTCAGCGAACCACATATTGTCTTTTTTTGTATAATTTTGTTCGATATTTGACACATGATCAGAGCAAACTTGATGCCCTAAACCCCTAGATCCTGTATGTATCATTGCTGTGACTTGCCCCTCTCGAATTCCAAATGCTTTAGCCGCCTTTTCATCAACAATCCTATCTACAACTTGTAGCTCTAAGAAATGATTTCCTGAACCTAATGTTCCCATAGATTTGCTCCCTCTTTTTTTTGCTCTTTCACCTAAATTTCTTTCATTAGTTTCCAGAACTCCATTTGATTCAATAAGCTCAAGATCTCTGGATTCTCCCCAACCCATCTCAATTGCCGCATTTGCTCCTTCTGAAAGTACCATGTCAATTTCTGTTGAATCTAAAATTACTCCTCCCTTGCTTGTTGCTCCAGCAGGTATTGAATCCGCTAATTTCCTAGCTAATGATTTAGGATTAATATCTCTATATTCGATATCAAGAGCACATAATCGCACACCACAGTTAATGTCAAATCCAACCCCACCTGGTGAAATAGCGCCTCCCTGATTCCCTGAATTGATGTCAGTTGCAACAACTCCTCCGATCGGAAATCCGTATCCAAAATGCCAATCTGCCATAGCCCAAGCATTACCTACTATACCATCTAAGGATGCAGTATTGACTAACTGATTAGGAGATCTATCATCTGAATGTTCATCTAGATGATCTGAATCTGCAACCATTATCGCATCTGTTTTCATTGAACCGTGTTTACCAATGCGCATTCTTCCGGGGCCATCAGGCTGCAAATGTTCTCTCCACTCCCCTGACACAGCCTTCCGAATTATAGTGTACATTTCAATAGGTCGGACAGGTCTTTCAACAATTGTATTAAAGTTAGTTTAACTATTCCGAGTCATGTAAGGTTGTACATGAGATGGTGTTTGGAGAAGTTCATATTCCGTTTTGGGATGAATCTGGGCACATGCGAAGGACTTGTTCAGTAACAGGACTTTACTTTTGGACTCGGGATAAAAACAGAACAACTTCTGGAGATACTCATGAAGACCCATATACATTCATAGGAAGTCCAATAATTGATGGTTTCTCTATGAGGGGTAAGGAACTTAAAGATTCGATGAGATCTTCATTTCTGGATTATTTCTCTGAGAATAGTCACTCCCAAATCGATCCTTATCCAGTAATAGCAAGATGGAGAGATGATATACATCTAACAATAGCAAGTATTGCAGATTTCCAACCTCATGTGACTAGTGGGCAAGTCCCTCCACCTGCTAATCCCTTGTGTATTTCTCAGCCATGCATAAGGTTGACTGATGTTGCAGCAGTTGGACGTTCAGGAAGGCACTTGACAACTTTCGAAATGATGGCTCATCATGCCTTCAATAGACCCAATGATGGCGAGGTAGTATACTGGATAGATCAATGTGTTAGATTTTGTGACGATATGTTAGTCAATACATTTGGAATTAACCCTATTGAAATCACCTATGTCGAGAATCCTTGGTCAGGAGGGGGGAATGCTGGAGCAGCACTCGAAGTAATAGTTGGAGGGTTAGAATTAGCAACTCTCGTATTCATGAATTTAGAAGAACATGAAGAGGGGGATATTGTAATCAAAGGATTAAACTATCGAGAGATGGACTTACAGATAATTGATACAGGTTATGGACTAGAAAGATTCTGCTGGGCAGCAGCCGGTACTCCAACAATTTATGAAGCGATATATCCTGAATCTGTCTCTTGGTTAAAAGAAACTATTGGCTTTGAATCAATGGTGAAAGATTTAAATTTAAATGTTGATACAACTGCATTATTGTCTGAATTATCAAGATTAGCAGGGATATTAAATATCGATGTAGGTACTGACGTAGATTCACTCTACAGCACATTAATTGAAAGATTGAATGCTCAGGAAATTAAGATATCTGTTTCTGATTTGAAACGCCTTACAGAACCATTATCTGCTATTTATGCAATACCTGACCACATGCATGCGCTGTGTAATATGTTAGGAGACGGATTGATACCCAGTAATACAAAAGCCGGTTACCTAGCAAGAATGCTTGCCAGAAGAGTTTGTCGCATGAAATCGGATTTAAATTTGAATGTGACTTTAGCAGAACTTGGAAAGCATCACATTGAAACACATCTAGACTTAGAAAATTTTACACAAAATGAAGACGGAATACTTTTACTGTTGGAATTAGAGGAATCACGTTACTATGAAATGTTGAGAAAAGGTCAATCTGCTGTTAATACTGCTTTACAAAATCTCCCAAAGAATGCAACCGAAGTACCTGATTCAATTTTATTCAGATTGTCTGAAGAAAGAGGCATCAATCCAGATATGGTTATGGCCATTTCTAATGATTTAGGTTGGGGGAATCTATCTGTTAGAGTTGGATTTTCTGCAGATATGGCAGATAGAAATGCTAGAATGACTAAAGATGCAGCAAAAATTAGAGATAAAAATAATTTCCTCAAAGAGGTATTCCCAGTAACCTCTAAAGATTATTATTTAGACACAAATAAGACACATTTCACTGCTGAAGTACTTCATTGTGGTGAAATCAATCATGAATCTAATAATATTTCATTTTCTAATGAAGTAATTTCCCCCCCCACTCACTTTGTAATTCTCGATAGAACACTTTTCTATCCAGAAGGGGGTGGTCAGTTAGGTGATCAAGGATATTTCCACCTAGATGAAACAAGAACGATTAGTGTCTTAGATACTAAAATAGAGGAAGGTGTAATCATTCATTTCACAGATGGTTTCCTAAATAATGGGCGAATTGATGCTGAAGTAGATAATATTCGAAGAAGACAATTAATGGATCACCACACTGCTATACACATTGTTGGTGGAGCAGCCAGGGATATTCTGGGGCCTCACATCCGACAAGCAGGTTCTAACAAAGGACAAAGGTACGCTAGAATTGACTTGACTCATTATTCTAGAATGTCAAGAGATTTGCTAGATAAAATTGAAGATAGGGCAAATGATATTGTACAGTTAAATCCTACTGTAGAGAAGATAATACTAGATAGGGCAGAAGCCGATTCTAGATTTGGTTTCGACATATATCAGGGAGGACCTCCAAAACATCAGCAAATTAGAATTATCAAGATTGGAGATTTTGACGTCCAAGCTTGTGGAGGAACCCACCATGATGAAGCAGGTAATATTGGAGAATTAAGGATAGTTCGTTCCAGTCAAGTCCAAGACGGAGTAGAGCGTCTGCAAATCGTGGCAGGGGATACGGCGAGAGACCATGCGAGGCATCAAGAGCGTATTCTTAGCGAAGCATCTGAGATTTTGGGAGTTCAGTCTGACGATCTTCCAAAGGCAGTAATGAAGTTCTTCCAAGAATGGAAATCACAACAAAAAAAGATCTCTAATTTAGAAGCAGAAATTGTCAGGTTAAGGACAAGTGGGGGAGGTGATGAAGCAATTCATAAAGATGGAATCAGGTATGTAATCATGGAATCTCCAGGAGATTCCAAGCAATTAATGAAAATGCTTTCTGAATTGACAAGAGATGAATCTAATCCTACATTAGCAATAATTGGAAGCAAGGATGGCGGAGGCAAGATAATTGTTGCAACTACTGAGAATACGAAGGCTTCTGAGAAGTATAATTCTGTGGAAATTTTGAATGCAATTTCATCCCATATCAATGGTGGAGGTGGTGGAAGACCAACCTTTGCCCAAGGTGGGGGGTCAAACCCTGAGGGGATTCCCGCGGCTCTTGAAGCCGCTAAAAAAATGCTAGATGTTTGACACTCTATCCGTTTGATTCATCAAACTTCACCTCTTCCCGAGGTTATGTCGGAACCAGTCAAGGTATCAAATCGCGCGTCTTCAATCGAATATGCGATAAGAGATGTAGTGGTTCCTGCTATTGAATTAGAGAACCAGGGCCATGATATTATCCGATTAAATATTGGTGATCCACTAGCTTATGAAGGACTCCCAACTCCAGTTCATATGATTGAAAAATACAAGAATGCTCTAGACAGGCAAGACAATGGTTATGGACCATCATACGGATTAGATGAATTAAGAGAAGCAATTTCTCAATCGGAGTTATCTAAGGGTTGGAATTGTAGTCCTGATGATGTATATGTGACTCATGGAGTTACTGAGGCACTACAAGTAATTTTTGCAGCATTTCTTGAAGAAAATGACATAGTATTAGCCCCAGGTCCCCATTACCCACCATACATGGCTTATCCACAGATGTACGGTGCTAAGACAGTAGAATATAGGCTAAAATCATCTGAGGAGTGGAAGATTGATTTAGATGATATTAGTGATAAGATGAATGATTCAGTCAAATTATTAGTCCTCATAAATCCAAATAACCCTACTGGAAATATTGCTACAGAAAGTGAGATTGATAAATTAATTAATATCGCTGAGAAATGGCCTAATTGTACAATTATAGCAGATGAGATATACGATGGATTAGATTTCTCAGATAATTTTATCTCAGTAGCATCTCGTTCAAAGAGCGTACCAATAATTACACTAAATGGTGTCTCTAAAGTGTATTTCGCCCCTGGATGGAGGATTGGATACATGGCTTGGCATGATCCTAATAATCGCCTCAGATTGGTTAGAGATGGTGTGGAAAGAATTCTTAGGAGTCGTCTATGTGCATCAACACCAGCTCAATATGGGTATTTAGCGGGTCTAAGAGAGTCTAAAGACTGGCTTGATAAACACCGTAAATTGACAGAGGAGAGAATGAATTTTTGTCTCAAAAGAATAGAAGAAATTGATGGTCTTTCTTGTGAGAGCCCAAAAGGTGCTTTCTATTTGTTTGTTAAATTAACTAATCTTGAAGATCAGAGAGATGATAAAAAATGGGTGTTAGATCTTTTACATCAGGAGCATGTATTGGTTGTCCATGGTTCTGGTTTTTCTCCTGAGTTCGGTTCGGGTCATTTTAGAATGGTATGCTTACCTCCTATTCCAGTACTTGAAGAAGCATTTCAAAGGATTGAAAGGTTCTTGAGTAGTTGATAATATGAGGTTTTTCGGCAGAGAAATTTCCGACGAGTCGCTGATTTCAGGTATCCAAAAAAGATGGCTCACTAGTAATTGTGGTTTAATTTTAGATTCTAAAAGATTTTTTCATCCTGTATGGAGGGTAGATTCGATTCTTTTTGATGATTTTCTTTCAGGAATTGAAAGACGCAGTGGACTTAGTTTAGGAAGACGCTTGGCACATGCTTCGTCTGAATCGGAAGAATGGATTTCCATAGTTTCGAATAATTCTTTTCCCAAAGGAAGAAACCCAGAAAGATGGAAAAATACAAGATTAGATTGGTTAGAAAGAGGTATTGGCAACTTTGAGTTATTAGATGATGGTGATGAAACTAGGTTCCTTGTAAAATATCCGCTTAATGGGCCGTTATGTTCGGGCGTTTTTACTGCTAATTGGGAAAGGGCGACAGGTAAGAGGCATAGGTTCAGATGGAATCATAATAACGTTGAAAGCTTAATCTTAATGATTTCAGAGGATGATATGAAAATACCTCAACCAAGTAAAATCTCTCTACCTTGGTTCTATGAAAAGCCAATTGTATCGCAAAGCGATGACCTTGATTTTTGGGAATCACTAGAAGTTGAGTCAGGTAAATTTTGGTCAATAATGGGTAGGAGATTTGCAATGATTAATCAAGACCTCATACTTCGTTTTGAAGACTATTTCCTACCCTATTTGGAAGAGATTCACGAAGGACGTAAGGATTCTTTTATTTGGGTTGGTGTTGATAAAAAGCGAAGTCTATTATGGACAATATTTTCAGATACTATTAGAGAAATATTCTATAATCAAAAACACCATATTTTAATTTCTGGAAATACAGATTGGGTCTATGTTAGTAAACGTCATTTGGAGAGACAAGGTCTTGGGAAAATAGATTCTGTTAGTTCGATAGACGAGTTTGGTGGAATAGAAATTTCTTTCAGTTCATGTTACCATCCAGCAATATTCTCAGGGATAATGAGCGGTTGTTGGGAAAGGGCGAATGGACGCAGTGCCAAATGTAATTTTTCTTATGGGAAAAACTCTAACACAATTAGATTAGTATCAATGAACGAGATTTGTCTTGATTAATCTCAGCACATCAGTAATGAAACATTATATCATATCTTGGAGTCAACTGTACGCCCCCCAGGGGGCGCGAGGTGATTAATTGGCTTTGACACACAACCAATATGCCGTTGCAGCCATCGCTGCAACCTTGATTTTAGCAGGATTTTACACAATTATTGGAGCCGGTTTAGCTACAGTTTCTGGATGGGAAGATGGTTCAGTAGACATAGAAACTTCTGATAATGAAAATCACATAGAAGGTAAAGATACAGATGGTGATGGTTTACCTGACAGAATGGAGCAGACACTTTACGGTACTGATTGGAGACTCTCCGATACAGATAATGATGGTTTAGAAGATGGATGGGAGATTGATAATGGCTTAGATCCATTAGATAGTGGTGAAGCCGCTGAACCTGATCCACAAACTACTAATCCGGATGAGAACGATGAAAATACTGAGTTAAATGAAACATTCCCTAATCCTGATAATGGCCCATTTGGAGATCCAGATAGAGATGGGCTAATCAATGTGGATGAGGCAGCACTTGGCACAAATCCAAATTTACAAGATTCTGACGGAGATGGGTTGAATGATCGCTGGGAATCTCTCTACACTTACACTGTAGAGACACCTCAAGGACCAATTAAGCTTCTTGACCCTCTCGATGGAAATTGGGATTGCTATATTTTAACTCCTGAAGTCAAGGCACAAATCAAGGCAGATATTGGAGCCAGTACCTTTGATGAGATGGGTAATCAATTCGGCCATTCTTGCGATGCATTATTAGATTTGGAACAACCTGAACCAGATAGTCTCAGAAATTATGTAGAAGAAAGATATGATACTAATCCATTGGAAGAAGATAGTGATGGTGACTTGATTGCTGATAGATATGAAATAGCATTCGGTAACATCGATCTTTCAGTCCATTGTGGAGTGATACAATTTGGTACCTTGACATTACAGGCACCATATCACGAATACATGAGCGGTCCTGGAGATATGACTTGGTTTGAGGAAGATATGGATGGCGATGGGCGCCTCAACGGCCCCGGAGATTGGGACTCTGATGGCGATGGAATGCCTGATGGGTACGAATATTGTTATGCACTAGATCAAGAAAATAAGAGATTCCTTAATCCTGCCAATGCAACTGATGCCTACGGTGATAGGGATGAAGACGGTCTAAATAACGTAGAAGAGTATGAAGTCGCATACACCTGGGGTCCTGAAAATTTCACTAGCCCATTAATGTCTGATACTGATAATGATGGTATGCCCGATGGTTGGGAGCATTTGAATGGAATACACCCTAATGATGATGGCGCCAATGCTTTAGAAGACCCTGATTTTGATGGGTATGATTCTGATGGTGATGGCGGGGTTCGTTATGACGATCTTGTAGGGGTTAGTACTGTTCATTTGATTTCCGTAGAATTGGGAGAATATGTCCCTGTGAATAAAACAATTCTCTGGGTCAGAACAGTTCAAAACAGTGTTTATGTAAATATTCCTGTAAAGACACAAACCGAAGGCTGGGTTTATGAGATTAATGTTAATGTTGGGGATGAGGTACTTACTAGAACTCAAGATTTAGCTATTATTGTGGAACAAGATGAAAGATTCACAAACTTAGATGAGTATAACGCTAGAGATAGAGATGGAGATGGTATTACTGACGGGAGGTCGACAAATCCTCTCGTAGCTGATACTGACAATGACGGGCTAATCGATGGCATAGAGGTTATTGGTTGGACAATCAGAGTCGTTGATAATGGCGTTAAAGACGTGTTAGTTCGTAGCGACCCTGGTGTATTTGACACAGACAGTGATGGTCTTTCTGATGCAGTTGAATATTATGAAACGTTTACTAATGCTACGGATAGAGATACTGATAGCGATGGTTTGGAAGATTTTACTGAATCCATGGATGGATTCTACTGGAATGTCACAGAACAATATTTCACTAATGCTTCTTCATTTGATACAGATAATGATGGATTAGCGGATGGAGAAGAAGTGGTAGATGGGCAGGATCAGTACATCACTCATGGTAATAATGCAGACAGCGATGGTGATGGATTAGATGATGGTGGAGAAGTATTATTCATTCCACGACCGTGGCAGGCAGCTACCAATCCGTTGATTAATGATACAGATGAAGACGGACAACCCGACGGATGGGAAATGCAAGTATTTTCAATACAACAGAATACTAATAGTCACAGCTTATGGATTAGTAGTACTAATTGGCTTCCACCTGGATGCGATAATATGTTTGAATGTGGGTTAGGACCGGGCGGTTGGGTCTGGACAAATTATGTCCAAGGTTTCTCTACATCTGGAGATAGAGATGGTGATGGAGTAATGGACCCGAAATATTTCCTTCATGAAATGAATCTATCAGGTTTTGTAATTCCTAATGATGGAAGATGGGCTTTAGATCCGGCTTATGGTTCTATGACAGATAATATATTTGACATTGACAATGATACTCTAATGAATCAACTAGAAGCACCTGACAGGTGGAATACTAATCCTGTTAATGACGATACTGATGGCGATAAACTCCCAGATGGATGGGAAGTTTTCTATTCGGGAGAAGCAATTTCTTTAGGTATTGTAGACAATAACTCATTGAATGCATTAGGTGCACGAGGACCGATGGACCCTGCAATGATTGACTCTGATTTAGACGGTGTGGATGACGGACAGGAAGACTTTGATAGAGACGGGCTAAATCGTACAAATTTGTTGTACCGTTATTGCCCGGGTTGGGACGATCCACAAAATGCGGAGTGCCACATTGATCCAATGGGAGATTATGGAAAAAGGTTCTATGATGACCTTGAAAATTATACTAATTTCGAGGAAATGCAAAATGGAACAAGTCCAATTTTGAATGATACTGACGGTGATCAGTGGTTCGATGGCTCAGAAGTGTTCCACCAAGACCAAGATGGTGATGGAATGTGGGCAGGATGGGAATATTTCTTCGACTTTGATCCATTCGATCCTGCAGATGCAAATATCGATTCTGACGGGGATGGGTCTCTGAATAAATGTGAGAATAAATGGAATACCAATCCAAAGGATCCTGTGAGCTTCCCCAGTCAGGGTGAATTATGCAATCAATTTGAGTGACGCTAAATATGTCTTGGTGGATTCTTCCGACTACTGCAGATATTGGAATTAGAGCATTTTCATCTACTGCTGTGGGTGCTATTACTGAATGTGTTCTTGGACTCCAATCAATTCAGTTAGAGGATAAGAATCCTGAATCTCTAAATCATTTAACAAGATTTAATGGAGTATGGGCAGTGGTGATTAACAATAATGATTTGGAAAGAGGACTTGTCAAGTTTCTAGAGGAAATACTTTACAGAGGCTCTGTTGAAGATCAATGGCTAGTTGATTTAGCAGTTAAAATCGATGAAAAATCTATCTCTGCACATGTTTCTTGGGTTAAGTCAGATTTTGTACATCGTGAAATTGAAATCAAGGCAGTGACATTACATGAACTAGTATTTAGAGAAATAAACAAGGGCGAAATAGTTACAGGCGTAGAACCAAATATTCCTACCTTTGAAGGACCAGGTTGGATGGCTCAAGTCGTCTTGGATATATGATTCAGATATCTTCTTCATTTTTAGAAGATTTATTATAATTATCTAGAATTTCAGCTGTTTCTTCGGCATTTTTTGATAAATTATGTACAAAGTAAACTCCTGCAGAGATCATAATAATTATTATGACAATAAGGATTGGAATCATGTTGAAACTTTCATCATTAATTTCTTCCCAAAGGATAGGTTCTGTAGACATAGTGCCTCCTCCAAATGCCTGTGAGTTTTCATAATCAACCAATTGACTAGGCGTTAATACCTCACATGTTAGACTTAATGTACCAGGCTCATTATTTCTCCAACCGAAGAAAACTTCTACTTCTTCTCCGGCATCAATCATTACGTTCTGATACCCCCCAATATCTGCCGACATTCCTGTTTCTGTAATATTACAATCAAAGAATAAATTAGCAGAAGCACCACCTCTATTCGCTAAAATAGCAGATATCTGTTGAGATACCCCGGTTTGTAAGATTCCCTCTGATGTAGAATCATCTAGGTTTACGTTAAGATCTACCCATTCTATGTTCGGGACATTAATTGAAGTCAAATCTATTTCCTTTTCCCATGTCAATTCAAAATTCGCTGGACCATAATTGTTGATTCCACTAGATTCTGTATTCCAAGCAGTCCTATATTCTAATATTGAAATAACTGCATTTTCAGTAGTGATTTCTCCATTTGCCCAACCTATCTCAATTACTCTAGAATCCCCTTGAGTATTGATGACTGATTTACCATCAAAACCGCTATAATTATTGATTTCTAATACCCCGTTGGGGCTGCTTCCAGTAATACTAAAATAAACTCCTTCGGAATCTAAAATAATGACTTGATCAGAAATTATTCGTTCCCATCTATCAATTAAATCTCCTTTTATTGAAACAGCAGTATTGTCTTCTGAAGCACCCCATACAATATTTGTTAGCGGCTGTGCTTGTACATAGTGGTCGTCGCTACTACCTGAGATTTCACTGTTCTGAATGATTAATGAAGCATCATCACTGGTTAATATCATTGGGCTACTATCTTTGATAATTCCTTCCTTTATTATTATCTCACTGCTCGAAATTATATTCACACCATGCAATGTTGAGTTTTCTATTATCTCAATTTTCCCATCAGAGTTTATTGTAAGTCCATTGTCTCCGTGAAGTAACATATTCTGATACGGTAATTCATTAGCTTTGTATTCATAATTCCCAGATTCTGTCTCAATAATAATTGATTTAATAATCGGGAACTGTCCGTATCCGGTGAAACCTAGGGCTGTATCTCCCTGTGATTCTGGAACATTCAATGAGAAGTTCATTCCACTCATTAATACAGGTTCCATATCTCCTAAGTATACATTACTACCGTCTAACAATGCCCCCTCTTCAGCGTTTATTATGACATTCATGTCTCCATTATGAATTGAGCTTGGTATAATGATTTTCGACCTATTTTGTTCATCAATAGCTCCTAATGTCTTCAACGAAGTCGCCCTTTTATCAGAAATTAATTCTGAGGATTCTATTAATCTCAATTCTCCTCCTTGGTCAATGATTATTGTAGATGTTGAGGAGAAAGTTATCGAGGAACTAATCGTCAACTTACCTTCACTAGTTATGTGAATGTTTTGATTTATATCTTGGTCAGTCGTCCATTCAACAATCTCATCAATTATTATGTCTCCTTGATGATTGTCTGCAACAGTTGGTACAGTGAAAAAAACTAGAATCAATAATATTGAGGTAAAACCAGTTTTCATCTTTAGTATGGTACTCATGTATGCTGCGAATCACCAATAGGAAATTAATACTTGGGCGCCATGAGGGAATGTTTCATGTCCGAAAGTCTTTTCGACAGGTTGTGGATGTCTCTTCCCCTCCTTTCCAATCGAATGGCCTTGAATCATTTTTTGTAAATGTATTATGCGTGTTATTGATGTATGGTTCCGCATATTTAGCCAACACTGGTGCAATGTTATTCGGTAAATGGATACCCGATAAAACTGGAATGTCTGTAATTATTATAGATCGCGGAAGGAATTATTCGGATGGTCATAGAATATTGGGAGATGGAAAGTCTTGGAATGGTTTGATAGGAGGAGGTATATTCAGTGGAATATTATTTATTGTAGCCCACAATATCTGGAATGGTAATGGTACAAATGCACCATTTATTGACCCACTAATTTATGCCGACCCTGGCGATTGGTTCTGGTTTTTCGAAGGAGAACTTAGTTCATCATTTGCTGCATTTACAATGGGTTTTATACTTGGTTTTTCCTGCATGATTGGAGATATGTGTGGTTCATTTGTAAAGCGTAGAAGAGGATTGAAAAGAGAAGGCGATGAAAGTTCAGAAGCTCCTCTATTGGATACAATTCCCTTTGCGATTGCTATATTTGCTACTGCTTTTTTACTATTCGATGGCCAGATTATAACTCATCCCAATTTAGTTGAAGAAATTATTTTCCTTTTGATCATCACTCCCGTAATCCACCGTTCATTCAATATTTTAGGCTATAAATTTGGGTTAAAAGAAGTTCCTTACTAGTTTTATTTTACAATACGGCATTAGAATTCATTAATTCCCTTACTCCATCGGACGAACATGACTGGCATGGAAGTACTCATTGTAGGCAGTGGTGGCCGAGAGCATGCTCTAGCCCTACGTCTCTCAGAATCGGACTCAGTAAATCATGTTCATTCATGCCCCGGGAATGCAGGTACGGCTATTTCAGGGACTAATTATAAAGTAGATTCAATGGATATTGAGGGAATAATTGATTTAGCTAAAAAATTGAATATAGATTTGGTAGTGGTTGGTCCTGAAGCGCCACTAGTTGCTGGCTTATCTGATAGGCTCTCAGAAGAAGAAATTCCTTGTTTCGGCCCTAATTCAATAGGTGCTAAATTAGAAGGTTCGAAATTGCATGCAAAGGAGGTCATGCAATCGATGAAAGTCCCAACAGCTGGTCTGATATTGATAGAAAAAATTGACCAAATTAATGACTCATTAGATATCTATTCACCTCCTTGGGTGGTGAAGAGAGATGTCCTTGCAGGTGGTAAAGGAGTAGTTGTAACATCTGATCGTAATGAAGCCTTTAATGCTCTGAAAGATGGAATAGAGTTGGATGGAAAAGTCCTTCTTGAAGAATTCCTATTTGGTGAAGAAGCGTCAGTTTTGGTAGTAATGGATGAATCAGGTTATGTTTGTTTACCTGCAAGTCAAGACCATAAACGTCTTCTGGACGGCGATAATGGCCCAAATACAGGTGGTATGGGAGCTTATGCTCCTGCTCCGGTTTATACACCTGCTGTAGAACAGAGGACAATTTCAGAAATCATTGAGCCTATGCATCATTTCCTTAGAAATCAGGATGTGCCTTATCGTGGTTGCCTATATGTCGGACTAATGATAGATCAGAATGGTGCCCCTTTTGTAGTAGAATTTAATGTCCGTTTTGGAGATCCAGAAACACAAGTGACGTTACCATTAATCTCAAGCGATTTAGGGGAGTTGTTGATGTCTTGTGCAAATGGCAAAATTTCTGAATGCGAATATAATATATTTCCGCACTCATCGGCAACCATTGTTTTGTGCTCAGAAGGTTATCCTTCCAATTCAATTACTGGTAGAGTAATCACGGGTACAGAAACAAGAATTGAGGAAGGAGAAATCAGTGCCTTTGTCCATTATGCTGGTGCCATGATTTCTAATGAAGGTACATTAATTTCTGATGGTGGTCGTGTGCTCGCAGCAACCGGAATAGCGCCTAATTTAGGTTTAGCAGTTGAAGCCGCGTATGAAGTAATTGAGAACATAGAATTAGAAGGTTCATATTTTAGAAAAGACATTGCCCATAAAGGGCTCTGAAGGCAATATTTACTCATATTTTATTTTTATCTGAAAACCGTTGTCCCACTAACGGTTATAACATCCTCAATTTTCGCCGGAACTCTGAGCCTGCAGGCTCGACAACATGGTGATTAATAATGAACGATGATAATGATGCGACAAAGGGAGGTTTTTCAAATAAGAATTTACTCCCGGTCCCTGCTGTACTAGCAACTTTGATGGTACTTTTCTTTGGGACTGATTATGTCGCTAATGGTGGAATTGAGAACGACGGATATGCTGACCTCCTGATCCTACCGGTTATCGCTGCTTTAGCCGCGTTTATCGGTAGAATCGTTGTGGACCAATCGTCAAAAAGTAATTTGATTATTATCCTGAGTTCATTGTCCGCGATTATATTTTCGTTATTAGCGCCTGAGTTTACTCCAATTGTCCCTATGGAAGGATTTACGTTCGCTTTCGTTTTTGTTTCTACTATTTTCTTAGATAAAAATAATTGGAATGAGGAATCATCAATTTTACTTTCAGTGGTACTTGGTTTCCATCTAGCGATTTCTTTTGCTACTAGATATACTCTTGACGAATCTTCATGGAGTGGAAGCCCAGATGAATTAGTTGATTTAACTAGAGGCTCTATTGCTTCTGTTTTCTTCGCATTCTGGATAGCATCAATCACATTGGGAATACTCGTTACTTTAGCAATTAGAGGCAGAGGGACAAATCCGGGACAAGGTCCATGGTTCCGAGATATCCCGTCTGTAATGCCTCAAGCCGGTTTAATCACTGCTGGAATTATATTTTTAATCAACTTAATTCCATTAATTTGGCTGAGCACCATAGATGATGTTACATCATATAATAATCATTATTACTTGGGCTCAGTTTGGGCATTATTTACTTCAATAGTAGTTCTTTTCGTTTCTTTTTGTAATTCAGAAAGATGGCACGTATTGGGTACAGTTGTTGCTCTAAATTGGTTAATGTATACTTTGGCTCATTTAGCAGAGATTGGAAATGATTTACCACTTTCAACTTTGAATGGTGAAGATAATGTCAGTATGTTTACCTGGTTCTTGCTAGTTTTCTGGCTTAATGTGGGGGCAATGATGGTAGCTGGCCGTGGTATGTTTGGAGATATATCTCCACGTAGAGAACATTCAGATTTCCGTAAATGGTGGAATCAAAACTCTTACGGTATTATGGTAGGTTCAGCACTAATTATTGGTTTAGCAGTTCGAACAGGTTGGAATGTTCTACCTGCTATGAATGCATCTGGTACTGGACTATGGGATATGTCAGGAGGGTCTGATCCATGGTACATGAAACGTGTAGTAGATTATGTTGTATACCAAAAGAGCCATCTGATTATTGACGCAGATAGAGCTTACCCGATGGTAGCAATCAATCCTAGACCACCACTATTCTCGTGGTCTTTAGCACTTGGAGGACTTTTCCTTTCTTGGTTATCTGGAATGTCTTTGGAAACCTCTGTGTGGTGGAGCGTAGCCTCTTTACCTGCAATTTTTGGAGCATTAATCGTGTTACCAATTGCTGGTCTTGCTAGAAAATTGCACAGTAATATGGCGGGAATAGTTGCAGCCTGGTTAATCGCATTAATGCCCGGTCATATCGGCCATTCGACATTCGGACTTGCCGATCACGACGCATTCGCAATGCTGTTCTTAGCAATCGCATTTTACTATTGGGTCAAGGCCATGGATGAACTGAAGAATGAAAGATTATTCAAAACACCAAGTCTAAGCCCGCTCTACATTATTGCTGGTATAAGGCAAATGTGGTCTACAAATCCTGTAGTTATGTCTAATGCTACTTTGTCTGGTGTATCTTTCGCTGTTGTAGCTTTAGGGTGGAAAGGTTTCGTTTATGGTCCTGGAATTTTATTCATTGCTTTTGCATTCCAGATATTTTTCAATATGTTCCGTAGAAGGGACAGCCTTCCAATTACTGCAGCATCTTTGCAAATGATGCTTACTGCATTTGTAATCCCATTACCTTTCTATTGCTGGCCTGGACTAAGTTTATTGTTCGATCCTAGTGGATTCCAACCTATGTTTTACATTATTGGTTTCACGCTAGCTTTGGGTTGGGTTTCTTCATCCTATCGCGATAAACCTTGGTTATTGGTTCTAGGCAGCACTGCTGTATTAATGGGGTCAATTTTGGCTATATTATATGTTTTACAACAGGCAAACATCTATGATGGATGGGATGTTTTATTCACCGGAGGATTCTATTTCTCAAAGAATAAAATATTCGGAACCATTGGAGAGGCCCAGGCACCTAGTAGAGGTGTTTTATTCGCATCTTATGGTCCAATAGTTTCACTTATTGCAATATTTGTTGCTGTAATGTTACTATGGAGAGGTGCAAGAAAAGAAAAACAGAGCCATATTCTGCTAGGGCTATGGGTTTTAATTGCTATTTACATGGCTTGGTCAGCTGGAAGATTCATTTTCAACGCAACTCCTGCAATCTCGGTAGTTGGAGGAATTGGTATCGCTATGATGTGGAATTATGCTAACTTCTCAGGATTCCTCAAAGAATGGAGAAAGTCTGGTATTTCAACACCAAGGTCACGTTTCTGGGCCAACTGGAAAGCGTCGAGGAGGCACCCAGGAGTTCCTGCTTTGATGATGGTGTTGATGCTGGTTTGTTCTCAGCACATGACATATGGAATTGATTCAGGAATTCCTCGCGGTGAACAGTCTGCGTCCGATGTCGATCAAACAATTCATGATATAACTCCTGATATCTTCAGACAGGAAGTTCTAGGATTTTCATTATTGAATAGCGAGAACTATGATGCTAACGGTGACTTATGGTATATGGGAACATTCGGACCAGGTTTTAATTCAGGTTCATGGAATTTAGCTTATGAATGGTTATCTGAACAAGATACTGAAGTCAGCTTTTCTGAACGTCCCGCTTTCGTATCATGGTGGGATTATGGTTTCCAGGCACTTGCTCAGGGTGAGCACCCTACGGTAGCAGACAACTTCCAGTCTGGGATACCTAATAGCGGTGCTATGTTACTTTCTGCTAGTCAAGAAGATACTGTTTCCCTATTCATTACTACTTTAGCCCAAGGGGATCGAAGGTCGAATGCTCCATCTGGATTTACTGATGATTTCAGAAATTTACTCTTGGACGGGCATATGGACGATTCACAATTAAGTGAATTTGATAAAATTATGAGTCTTGGTACGGGTGATTCAAAAATAGTACTTGATCGTTCTATGTCTGTAGTAGCAGTAGATGGTGAACATGAATTATTACGTGGATTCCATTTAGAATCTAACGGCCTACCTAGTGAATCCGAAGTTTGGGTTATTTTAGAAGATGGGGAGATAATAGTTGATGGATTATCTAACGAAGAATCAGCAATTGATAGCTTTAATGATGCTAGAAACTCAGTTTCAGAATTAGATAGATATGAAAAAGGCGCAAACAAAGGCGAATTAATAATCCAGTATTACGATATTTCTGGATACAGATATACTCCTGATTTGATTGAAGACTTTGACGATGTATCTACTGGATTGCACAGAGTTAATGCAAAGTTAGCATTAAGCCGTGCTTTACTGTTAGAGATTTTCAATTCCGAAGAAATTAACGATTTATACCATGATATGTCAACTAAACTTGTGTATGATGTCCAAGATTACGAAGGAGTTCTTGGAGAAACAATTTCTAGAAACAATGAAATTAGATATTTCGCAGTTGATAATCGTCTCTATCCTCTAGGCGGCCAGTATTACGAAGACTATGGTTATCACCAAGGTCAAACTACTGGAATTTTCCATGCACCTACTTCACTTTCTGGTTTAGATACTGAAACTTACATCTCATCCGTTTATCAAACACAGAGAGGGGATGGCCCCATTATTCCTCGAACTGGAGAAGAATATGAAAGTGAATATCTAAACGATGTTATTCGCCAACAATCTGGTGCATTAACAGATGTAAATGAAATGATTAGAATGGTTGATATCGACTACCAACACCAGCCTGAGTTCTTCGACACTATGGTTGCTAGAATTTATGTAGGATATGGAAGCTCTACCTTAGGTTTACCTGGTGAAGCAGAACAACCAGCACCTCATTTCTACACCTCCGGTGCCCCTGGTTCATACCTAGAGAATGCATATCCTCTCCCAGGTGCTATGATGAATCACCTAGTTCTTTCAAATTGGTATACTCCTGACTGTGAAACTGATGAGAACGGTACTCAATTAGATTCAGAATGTGAAAATTTGGGTATAGGTAGTGCTAATACCCAAGTCAAAGTCATGAAATATTACAGTGGTGCCACTATTGAAGGAACAGTGGAACTAGAGGGAATAGGTCCTGTGCCTAATGCTAGACTTCTGATTGAAAGAGATGCATTTAGTGGTGATGAAGTAGAAATAGATGGACAGGTTACAGATAGGGATCAAAGAACTTACTGGATTCCAATAGGAACTGCAGACGCAGATTCAAACGGTGATTTCAGTTTCTTAGCACCTTCTGGGAAGATTCGCGTTTCTGCATTTTATGGAGAATCCGATCTTGAAGCAGCAAGAACTCAAATAATGACCTCAAATGTAGGGCAGTCTTTGGGAGATATTTTCGAGACTGAAACTACAGGTGTACGTGCTCTAAATCCAATTACTGGTATATTGGGCAATGTGTCGGGTTCAACTTGGCTTTCAGAAACCATAGTGAATATTTCTGGAGATGATGGTCACAGTAACGGCGAATCAATTATCCCAGTTTCTATTTCTGTCAGCCCAGCTTCCTCGATAGGAAGACTAGTTTGGTCTGGTTCAGAAGTATTTTCTGGTAACTCTCTTGAAGATGCTACTATTGAACTTTCACCTTCATGGGATTCTATAGTGACATCACCATATCTGATTTCAACATCAAATGGTTCGATAATGGGTGATGATTTGAGGTTTGATGGTACTGGTGAGGTTACCTTTACTGGAGAAGGTGATGTGATTACATCAACTATAGCGACAATTTCTGATTTCACTGGAAATTACACTCAAACCATATTCAATAACTACAGCATAACTGGAGAAGGTGAATTTGCAGGTAAAGGAATTATTGACGGAATTATCAATGATGATTTTGAGAATATTATTGATTGTGATGTTAATGAAACCATGCCTGAAAATAATAGTTTGTGCATGCAATCTGATGGGAAATACCTTCTCGATGGAATTGTAAATGCAAGCGGACTTTTCACAGCAGATGGAGTTGCATCATTTACACAAAAGCTAGTACAATCAACTCTAATTGGTTCAGGAGTATTTTCAACAGATACATCTAATAAAAATTTGAGTAGTTATGGTACAATCAACGCGACAGGCTCATTCTCTGGAATGGGGATATTCAGTGGCGTAATGGTTCAGCCTGGTACATTCCATGTAGTAGATGCAATTCCTGGTTCTTATGATGTTGCAGTAATTTTCAGCGACGATACACGTGTAGAAATTGATGATGGATTCTTCATCTCTCAAACTATTTCTGGCACCCCAACAGATATAGATATCAATGGTGGATTAATTTCAGGAATATTGATAGACGAATCGGGGAACTATCTTGATTCTCATGTTCTTCTTGAATCCGCTGACGGTTCTTCAGATGTAGAAAATATTGGTGATTGTGAAGTTGTAAAATATGCGCCGTGCAATATTCATCCTGAATTAACTTATGAAAATGATTTACTTACTGGTTCTAAGATTGAGTTCGGCCCAATTATGCCGGGTTCATACATTGCATCAATCGATATTGATGGAGATAATTTCCCCGAAACTTCGTTGGAGTTCACAGTAGATTCTAACACGGAATCATCAATTATTCTTCCCTCTCCAATGCCCCTTACTACGGATCTTACATTCCAATTAATTAATTCAGATAATGGCACAGATAATCTTGTAGAAGGACTTGATTTAACCTTTAATCAGAAAAATGGTTCAGGATCTCCAGTAGATTCGGAATATGATAATTTATCGGGTCATTATTATGTCGAGTTAACTCCTGGGACTTGGATTTTAAACTACACATTGTCCGCAACCGAACAATTATGGGAAGAAATTGAAGTTATAGCAAATTCTGATTTTACAGACACATTTAGTTTCTATACAAGTCAGACTGTAAATGGTACTCTATATTATGATGAAAATATTCAATCAGATACTATCGATACAGATAAAACATTAGAGTTCGTATCTATTGATTTCTATTGGGATGATTTTAGTACAACAGTTGAAACTTCATCAGATGGTACATTCAGTATTGTTTTGCCTGTAGGCTCTGAAGTTGATGCAATTGCTCAATTAGGTGTAGATTTGAAGTTAGTAAATGGAACGAAGTTTACAGTTGAAGAAAATATGGATAAGATCACGATGGTTGCTCGCCCAGGGCAAGCAATTGATGGAGCAGTAAGTGTCAATCGAGAAAACAACCTATTCAATTCAGAGATTGGTGGTTGGGAACCTGTTACAGTAATAGCACAGAGTGATGAATATGATGTCACATGGCGCTCAGAAACAGATGATGGTGGTTTCTTTACTATGGTTTTACCTAAGGGTGAATGGGAATTCACAGTTTTGTCAGATGAAATTACTTCAGGTACCAATACTACGAATGTAGATAATAACAATAATACTATTGAAGTAATAATCTATCCAGATGATTCAATATTAACTATTGATTTCTTCCTAGACAATTCTGCAGATAATAATATGTCTAACGGTACTCCAGTAACTTATGATTTCAGTTTACTATCTTTAGTTGATGGAATTGACTACCATATCAATTCCACTTCAAGTGATTGGACTGACGAAGGGATTGCCCAAGTCACAGTAGAGGCAGGAATTTACAGGATATCTGTAGATATTGCTGATCCTAACTCCGGAGATTTATTCGGAACTAGAATAATGAGTGGAGATGTTGATGTCAGAGTAGGAATTGACTCAACAGATATTACAAGAAGTATTGGATTTGATCCTGAATGGAGAGTAGAAATGTCATTTACCAATGAAAGTGGTGGTGATTTGTCTGAACAATTAGTTAGATTCACTAATGTTGAAAATGGCTGGGTTCTTTCTCGAACTACCGATTCTAATGGAAGTATTATTGATTTCTTCCCTCAGGGTGATTGGATTGCTACTACAGAGATAGTAAATAATGATATTAAAGAAGGGTTAAGAGATTTGATTTCAGTATCATCTGACATCACTTCTGAAAGTTTAACATTCTCTACTAGTCAACTCGCAGAGATTTCATTCAATGTATCAGAAGATTCTACTAGCTCTCCTTTGTCAGGAGTTAGTTTGTTAATGGAGTCTGCAAGTGACCTAGGTTCTTTCAGTATCGAGGCGACAAATAGCAGTGGATTAACTACTGTTGATGTAGTAGAGGGAGATTGGTTAATTTCTCTTAACTACACTGAAGATGGAAAGAGATGGGTTGTAGAAAGTTATCCCGTTACTATTTCAGTGGGAGAAAATCATGTTGATTTAACTGCAAATCTTTATGTTGCTTTAACTGGAACAGTTTTCTGGGATTTGAATAACAACAATGCTTCTAATGTAGGTGAAGGAATTTCTGATGTTCAGATGATGTTTACAACTACATCTGATTCAAACGAACATTCAATTTCAACGGACAATACAGGAGAATGGGAATTATTTGTACCATACAATACAAGCTGGCAAATTGAAACTATTTATGATGGGTTTGAAAGCATTAATGAAAGTATATCTGTTTCAGACTCTCCTAATGATGTGCAATTGGAATTAGTTGCAGGTCTAGTTGATGTTTATGGAAATATTACCTATGCACTTGGTATTTCCAGTATTCCTGTCGAAGATATCGAATTAATGATAATGCCTACTGAGGGTCTAGTTAGAGATACAGTAGCAATTGAAATCAATGATGATTGGTCTGGAAGCTGGTCTACGGAACTGGAACCAGGTCTATGGATAGTAAGTGCTAGCGTACCGAGTCAGGACTTGATAATAATGGGTCTATTGGATGTTGATGTTACTGGTAATTCAAATAATTTAGATATGGAACTAACTAGTGGAGGTATTCTTGAGGTTCAAACAGAATGGTTAGATTATGACGGTAACTCACGTAATCTAGGAGACATTTCAGATGCGAATTTATTAGTCGATGTTGGATTCGGAATGAAATGGATACAAAGCGTGGATGAAACCGGAAATCTTAATCTTTTACTTCCTAATGGTAATGTTCAATTTTCTGGCGACTTTGAAGTAGAGCAAAGAGGATTAACCATGGAGTTTACTGCAGGAAGAGGCTTTGATGTCTATCCAGGTCTCAATACAACTATCGACCTATTATTCAATAGAGTTTCAAATCACGAAATTGAAATTACTACACTGAATGAAACCTCAGGTCACGAAAATTATGTTGGATCATTGGGTGATGTTTCATTAGAAGTTGATGGAATAAATGGATTTTTCCCAGTAGATTTCACTCTCGCTGTAGATTACCTCGGTCATGAATCATATGATGTATTTACCGTTGGAGGTATTGTTTCTGGAACTGATAGTTCTGAATGGACAGTTCAATTCCATAACGGTACAGGAAACTGGACAACTTCAACGCAATTTGAAGTAGGTTTAGACAACAGCGTTGATTTCGATAATTTGAATATCCGTGTAATCGCACCTAATCAATCTGTAGCACATTCTTTCGAAGACGGACATAAGATTACGATTAGTATTTCAACTCTAGATGGTTATCTGGCTTCACATGATTTGATAGTCAGAGTCCCTCAAATACATGGTTTCGAACTTACTAATCCTATGTCTGAAGTATACGGAGTCTCTCCAGGAGAATTAATTACTATACCAATAGAGTTTACAAATGCTGGAAATGGCGATGAAAAATATGAGTTTGAGTTTGACGATTCAGAATTGCCCGATGGTTGGAGTAGGACAGGTCCAACTTCACACACAATCGGTAGTTTCGTCAGTACTTCTCATAGTGTGACTGTTGTTTCCCCAAGCGACGCAATGCCGAATGAAGAGTTCTTAATTTATGTTTCAGTGACAGATAAAGCCGGAAACTCATACGATACTATTGAAATTAAGGTCCGAAGTTCTGAACCTGTATTGAAGATTGAAGGAATTCAAGCATTGGGAGGCGGAGAACCAGAAGCTGGTGGCCAAATAACATATATCGCTACAATATCTAATAGTGGATTAGTTGATGCTGAAAATGTGCAACTTAATGCTCAACTTTGTAGGGATGTAGATTGTAATTCTCCAACTTCTGTCAATGCTACGACGACAATGGATATATCTGCTGAATCATCTACTCAGTTCAGTTTCTTGTTTGATTTATCTGATATTCAAGTTGATCAATATTATATCATGCTTGATATAAACTCAACTGGATTTGATGAAGAAAATATTGATGATGGCTCGTGGCACATTAGTGATGGTGTAGAGCAGGGAGTCATGAATGTAGATGTCAGGTCACCAAGTGTTGATGATGATGAAAATACAGACATTATTGCTTATATCCTAATTATTGGATTAGTGATAATCGGCCTTTATTTGACCAAAGGTCGTTCTGGCCGCCGTCCAGGCGCACCTTTCTGATATTGAGATGATTAGCGGGCTTTAGGAACAGGGATTCTTATACTGAATCTATACCCTCAAGTTAGGTGGTAACTTTTCATGAGGTCTTTAGAGAATCTTGATTTACTTCCTGAGCCCGAAGATCACCGTATCCTAACTACGATTGATAATCAAGCATTAGGCTACTCTGGGGATGATTATGGCCTTACTGACGAGGAAGCCAAACAGCTTCGTTGGCCCCTGGGTCCCATGAGAAAGTCAGAAACTCCTACCGGTGCTATTTTTTTCTCTTTATTGACTCTATTGTTAATTGCTGGTTGGCCATGGGTTAACTCATATCTCATACCAATTCTTCCTGACTCCGAATGGGCATACGAAGATACAGGAATCAGGCAATTACAATCAGAAGGATATTTTGGCCAAGGAGTACATGTCTGTATTGTAGATACTGGGATTGATATGAGTCATCCTGATTTTTCTCATCAACAATTATTAGGATTCAGAGATTTTGTAGGGGGTAATCATGAGTTAGTTAGAGACGTCGGTGAAAGTTCACATGGGACATTAATGGCTGGAATCTTGATATCTAATGGTACTTTTAGGGGGGTTGCTCCAGAAGTAGGTTTGTCAGTTGCTTTAGCATTGGATTCAGAAGGCACATCTGGTTCAACCGATCGAGTCGCACAGGCTATTAGGTGGTGTAGAATTACTCAGAAAGTAGATATTATTTCATTGAGCCTTGGCGGATCTCCTAGTGATTTCACTTCAAATATTGATTCCCAAACTAACCTAGCAGTTCAAGAAGCATTAGATTCAGGGATTTTCGTTGTAGCAGCCGCAGGAAATACTGGGCTTGATTTAGACATAAATGATGTTTCTCAACCTTCCAGCCTTCCGGGAGTAATTTCGGTTGGAGCCATATCTAAATCTGGATATGTATGGGGTAGCAGTGCCTTTGGTTCATCGATTGATCCAGTAACAGGAGATGAAAGAGATTTCCCTAATCAAAAACCAGAAGTTGTGGCTCCAGGAGTTAATATCTTCTCTACAGCCTCAAGCACATTGTCATCACCATATGCTTACTCTTCTGGGACGAGTGATTCCACAGTATTTGTTACAGGAGCTTTGGCATTGATTATTCAACAATGCGGGGATTCCATTGAAGGTTCGGATGGCTATATTGATGAGGATGAAATGAAACTTGTCAAACATGCATTAGCAAGGTCTTCCGATAGGAGTAACTTTGAATCTGCTAATCATAATTCCCATTCAGGTTATGGCACTTTGGACTTAGTCAAGTGGTCTCAGGAAATCTCTTTTACTTTTAATGTGGAATAATTTTTCCAATATTTGAAATTGATACAAATACGCTTTGTTGATACATTAGTCTCAAATGTAACTCTAGCATTGATAAATGATACATAATACGGTAAAACATGTCCAAGCGCCGAGTAAGAAGTTCCTTCCTAGTATTTCTCATGTTATCTAGCGTGTTAATCGCTCTAGTAGGGCCTGCAAGCCCTGTAATGGCTAATAATGAAACTACTTCTGGAACTATTATAACTTCAGAAACATGGTCAGGAACTCATCAGTTAACCGGAGACATTACAATCGCATCCGGTGCTAAGTTAATTATTCAACCAGGAACTACTGTTATTTTCCCAAATGGGACATATCTTGATGTAAGAGGAAATCTATGCGCTGGTTCTAGTTCTTGTGGTTCCTCCGGCGATGCAAGTTTGGCAAATAAAATCACTTTCCGATGGACTGATCCTTCCAATGCTAGTGAAATTGGAGAGTGTAAAGGTATGAAACAAGGTACTCAAGAAATACAGGTTGAAGATGCTTCTTGCTTCGAGGGAGTGCTAATTCGAAGTTCTATTGATTTATCTGAAACAGGCTTTAGGCATATTACAATAGATGATGCTTGGGGAATTCCTTACTACATTGATTCAATTAACAGATGGCGATATGGGGCTATGGTAATTGATGGAGCATCTCCCACCTTAACTCAAATGAGATTTAGCAATATCAATACAAGCAGTGTATTAACAACTAATCTTGCTCAACCAATATTTGAGGGGGGCACTTATGTTGCAGGAAATGATGGGAAAAGTGGAGTAGGTGGTTCAGCGGTTCAAATTTATGGTTCAGGTACACAAATCACTCCTCTTAAGATGAATTCTCCATTCTTTATTGGAACCGACAATGGCTGTGGAAATAATGATGGTGGCCGTCCAACATTATGGGCTCAAGAAACATTCATAGAAATTAATGATGCTACTGTAAATACTGGCGATTATGGATTTGCGTTTGTGAGTTCTTCAGGTCTTCTTACTAACTCTGACATAAATGTGAATTGTAATGGAATAGATATCAATGGTGTCAAAGCGATACAAGGAGTCGCATATACGTTTGAAGTAGGGAATAATGAAATAAATACGGATGAGGGTTCTGGAATCACTGTTTATGACGGCGGTGATGCTGAATTACATAATAATCAAATTTCAGGAGTAGCAGATCGTTCAGGAATTACTGTACAATCAAGTAAGGCTCATATTCACAATAATGAGATTGGACCAATAGGTGGTTGGAATGGACTTTGGTTGACAGGTTCCTTTGATGTTATTGCCGAATATAATACAATTACTGATACTGCAAGAACTCCAGTTCAAGTAGGTGAATTATCTACTTCTGGACCTGCACCTGCTGCATCCAGGCTTCATTTTACGAATAATACAGTGAGTGTGAATTCACCAGGAACCTGTTCTAGCTTCAAGTACTGGGGTGGCGAATATACCTGCCCTGCAGTAAGTGTATTCCGTTCAGGTGTAACACTCTATGACAATGAGTTTAGCTTAGGCGGAGATGCCGATGGTATCAGAGCAATAGGTGGATTGATGGATGTCCAAAGAAATTTGTTTAACACTCCAGGCACCGGAGCAGTAATCCGAAATTATGATAGCGGATTTGCAAATACACAACAATATGGCTCTCTTGGCTTCTTTTCATTGAATACTTGGAATGGTATTGAAACGGCTTATAACATTACTAAATCTTCTGTAACTGTTCAATCTGAGTTCATTCCAAGTGCATCTCCTGGTGAGTATCCTGTAATACTAGACTGGCCCGATCAAGAGGCTTGGCCTGCAAATGGATTCCAGGGTGCTATAATTCCAACACCAATTTCTGAATGTTCTAGTTGTGATAATTTAACACCTAGAAACTTCCCATTGGCAGTTAATATGGATAATAACTCTACAGTCTTTACATTCGCCAATCTTTCAAATGTCGACACCTCCAAGATTTTTATCAAGTCTCAGCCAACTCAATTTGCAGTTCAAGTAAGAAGGGCTGAAATGGTGAGGTTCCAAACCTTGGTAGATGGGATGAAAGTAGATAATGCAAATGTGTTAATTGAAGATGCTCTAGGAAATGATCTCTACTCACTGTACACTGATGAAGATGGATACACTCCCTGGTTTGCACTAGCATCAGACTCGCATCTTGATTTCCGAGGCCTTGCTGGAGGGGATAACCCTGATGGTTTTGCAGACGATGAATATGAAGATTCATGTTCCGATGGGATAGACAATGATGGTGATTTAACGATTGATAATAACGATGATGATTGTGATTATAGTGCAGGAACTAGGGAACTTTCTCGTTATTATTACACTGCATACAAATTTGGCTTTGGTTATGATAGAAATGACTTTATTATTCAAGATACTACGTATCAAGATGTAATAAATTTAGTAAATACAGGTCCATCTATATCAGTAATTCAAGAAACAGGTCATTCGTTCAGGAAAGTCGTGAATTTTACTGGTTCTGCGCATGACGGTCAATTAGCAGGATTTTATGCTACAGATGAATTAGCTCAATGGGATCAAAAAGGATATATCCATTCTGTAGAAGTAAGAGATCCTTTCACAAGTGAATGGACTTCTGCTGGTCTGGCAGTTGATGATAGTGGGGCTGAACCTGGGACTGTTACGCGTTTCAATCACCCATTCAATTCTTGGTATTTTTCATTTGACATGTCTGGGTATCAAGAAACTGACTATACTTTTGAGTTTAGATCGTTTGATGGAATCGATTACAGTCCAATTATTACAAGGACAATTAAGTTGAACGCGGCTCCTCCTGTAATTAGTGTAAGTACTCCAAGCGATGGCTCAACTTGGTCAGATGGTACCGTCACATTCGAGGGAACTGCTTACGATCAATATGGTTGTCCTATTGCTTGTAGTCAAGATGTAGGGGAAATTTATTTCTATATTAGCGGGCCTAACTTCGAAGGTACAACTCCAACAACTGGTGGTGCTGATTGGTCATGGACATGGGACTTTAGTGGTCAACCAAGAGTTGTTTCTGAATACACATTCACAATTTGGGCATCAGATTCAGATTTTTGTCTTAGTGTTATAGATGAATGCGAACCAGTAACAATGACATTGACTATTGACAATTCTAATTCAGCACCTTTCGTAAGTTTACTGACACCTATGGATGGCGAAAGGCTTTCAGTCTCTGATAATACGATTGAGGGTGTTGCAAGAGATAATGATGGCTCTGTTTCTAGAGTAGATATCACTGTCAGAGATATTTTCAACGGAGATATCATCGTTCACCAACAATCAGTATCTGATTTTGAAACTAATGGAGCATGGTCAACTACTTGGGATCCAACAATTTTACAACATGACTTCGAATATGAGATTGATGTCCGATCATATGACGGATATGATTACAGTGATATGACTACAATTTCAATAATTGCTGATAACCCTTCAGATGCTGGAAATAATCAACCTGTTTTCAATTCAGAAAATTGGATGCAAGAAATAACTCTTTACTGTGAAATTGAGTCCCAATCACAAGATAGATGTACTAAGGCTGAGATAGATCTTAATCAATTCTTCACAGAGATCGATAATGGACAGGATCTAATTTTATCTGTATTTGATTCTGAAGCAACTTCCGATGATAATTTCGCATTAGTAATTAATGTAGGTCAGGATGGAATCGCTGTCTATGATCCAATTTCTATGTTCTTCTACGACTCCGATATGGATGCATGGACATTAGAAAATGTAATTTTCGTAGCGACTGATCCATTTGGTTCTAAAGAAATTTCATTAGACGTTACTTTCACAGTAATACCAATAAGTTTCCAAATTGATGTTCCTGATGTGACTGTTGTTAAAGATGGAGAAAGTGTAACATTCTCGGGTGTAGGATTACCTGGAAAAACAGTCACTGCTCTGATTAATAAGGTGCCTGCCAATAATACTGTTGTAAATAGTGACTCTACATGGTCTCTAGATATCCCATCCTCTCGATTCGATGAAGGCCCAGTCACACCTGATTTCAGATATGTTGGTTCGGACTATTCAAGTGGTGTTCAGATTTCAGTAGGGGCTGCAGATGATGGCATGTCAAGTTTAATGATTGGAATAATTTCAATAGTAATCCTGGCTCTCTTAGGGGCTGTATTTGTATATTTCTTTGTAGAAATTGAAGATGATGGTGATGATGAAAATGATGATATCTCTTCTATTGACTCCACGGAGAATATGGATTCTAAAGTTGAAGAATCTACTGATGGATGGATTTGGGATGAAGAATCTAATGAATGGATTGAAGATCCAAATTATTAATTTTGATGACTTGAGTCAGAGACTCCACCACCGAAACTTCTTGTATTGATTCAGATTGCTGTACTAATATGAGCAACATGGCAGTGCCAAGGCCCGGCGTCCAAGAGAGGATATTATTACACCTCAGGGACTATGTTGAACATGCTGGTAGAGTCGAAGTACCATTTGCATTATCGCAGATGGGCATCGCTAACTCGGTAGCAATTGCGAGATCTAATGTCCCTAGAGCAATTTCTGGTATGAGGGAACAGGGTCTACTTATTGAAAGGCAGGCACATGTAACTGGAGTTTCCCGTAAGCGAAAAGCGTATTTCCTAACTGACGACGGGATAAAAGTCGCTAATGGAATTTGGGAAAAAGTAAGTACTCAAAATGTAAGGCTGAAATTTCCCGATGGGAGTTCAAAAAGCGTGGCTTTAATTAATGCTCTTGAGCTAACTGATTTACCATTAAGACATGTAGATATCTTGAGATATATCGATGATAATGGTAGCTTAGATTTATCGGTCCTTTCAGCTGAATTAATTGAGAGAGATTTATCAAAACATATTGAGAAGCAATTAGTAACCTCTTTCAATGACCTACCAAGAACTAGAAAATTTTTCGGTAGAGAGAAAGAAGTTGACGACATGGTTAATCTTCTTGAAAAAAGGTCATCTTCAATATTAGTTCCAGGAATTGCAGGCATTGGAAAGACCGCTCTTGCTGGAAAAATTCTTGAGAGATTCACTCATGAAAGAAATTTACTATATCATCGCTGCCAAGATTGGGAAGGTTCGAGAGCATTTCTTGAGGCTACCGCGGAATGGCAAGCAACAATGGGTAATAATGGGCTTTCTGATTACTTAGCTGCAACACCAATACCGCAGTCCAATGTCACGATTGACTTAATCATAGAAGGACTTAGGAATTCTCCAAGTTTAATTGTAATTGACGATTTACATAAAGTTGGCGATGAAACTCTAATTACTATCTTGAGAGGAATAGCAACAAGGATTCCCAACCTCAGTCAAGTAGGTGTAATTATGTTCTCTAGATCTTTTAGAATGGTTGTACCTGAGAAAGACTCTGAAGGGAAAATTCTCACTTTAGTAATGCCTCTTGAAGGATTAGATAAAGAGTCAAGTAAACAGATTCTCTCCGCTATGCCGGATATGGACGCTCCTCAATTCCTCCACATTTATTCGCTTTCTAGAGGTCATCCACTAGTTTTAGAATTGATAAATAGAGGTAGTGTAGGGGGGACTTTTCACGCTACATTAGAAACATTTGTCGAGAAAGAAATCTTTAGTAGGTTATCTGGTCCACAAAAGAGGCTTCTAGGTGCTATTGCAGTTTTCCGTGAACCAATGCCTCTGAGTGCATTGAGTGATCTTGATGCAGCAATCGATCTTTTAGATGATTTAGTTGAGAAAGGTCTAGCAAGGCAAGCAGACAGCGAAAATTACGATGTTCACGATTTAGTTAGAGAATTTTTAGTACTCTCAATGGAGCAAAATTTACGTCATGAGTTACATAATAATGCAGTCAATTGGTACCGTGGCCGTAAGGCAAGTCCTACTGACAGGATAGAATTTATTCACCATTTACATAATTCAGAACAAATAGAAGAGTTAGCAAAAGTTCTTTCTTCAGAAGGACCAAATCTGGTACAATCAGGACACACAGAACTTCTAGGAATTTTAAGATCTTTGGACAGGGAAGGTTTCGATTCTATATCGTGGGGAATTGTAAGAGAACTTAGAGGAGATATTCTATCGATCCAGGGGCATTGGGACGCCGCAGAGAAAGAATATGATGCGGCAATTCCTATAGCACGTAAAAACAAACAAAATAAGGAATTAGCTAGATTATTATCTTCTAGGGCTGATATTGCAGTTAAAAGAGGTGCAATGGATGATGCATTAGAATTACATAGACAGGCATTAGAAATTCAAATTAAGACCAGAGACGCAGTTTCTGCGGCTCGTTCTTATAATAACATGGGTTATATTTTCCGTCGCCGTAGAGATAATAGGCACGCCTTAGAAGTATACGGTAACGTGGAAGAGTTATTAGAGTCAGAAAGTAATCCTGAATTATGCGATTCAAGAATCCGTCTCGCATCTGCATTTTTGGAGATGGGCGAATTCGATCGTGCCCGAGATCACGCAATGTTGGCTCATGACGAAACTAAGGATAATGGGCAAGAAACTCTTCACGCCAGAGCAAGAGCAGTATTAGGGAGATATTATGCTAAAATTAAGGATAATGACTTAGCAATGTTACATTACTCCGGTGCTCTAGAGATTCTGTCTGAACAGGCGGACCCTCATAGTGCGGTTGAAGTTGAAATGCTATTAGGTCAAGTATTAAGCGACGCGGGTAGGAAAGAGGAAGCTTCTGAACATTATTTAGAGGGATTAGCACTAGCAGAAGCGAATGACTTCCGTCATTTGAAGGGGGAGCTACTTGCCCGTCTCGGTGAAGTTGAGACCGATCGCTCTCAGAGGATGGAGTATCTGCAAAAAGCTCTTTCAGTATTCCGCGAACTTGGTGCAAACGATCGTATGAAGGAAGTACAAAACTCTGTTCATAGAGTAGTCATGGGTCACTAATTTCGTTATTAATACGGCTGCTGATTTTTTCCTCTCCAATCATAATTTTAAATTCTGGTCCTGACTGCTCGGAAATGAAAATCATGCCTTTGAAATCGTCACCAATTCTCATCAACACCTCACTTTCAGCGAGGTGTGGTGCGTTATTTTTATCTGAAAGATGACATAAAACAACTGTTCTAAGTTCTGGAGTCATAATTTCAGATAAAATTTCTGCAGTTTGGCTATTGGATAAGTGCCCACCACGACCAGTAATTCTTCTTTTCAGTGAATCTGGATAGGGGCCCTGCATTAATTTCTTATGGTCATAATTCGCTTCAATTGAAATATGTGAACACCCTTTCAAATGTCTTTTCAATTCTACAGTAGCCTCTCCTAGATCTGTGACGAAACCCGCTCTATTCCCATCACCGTTACTCACTATCAAAGCAATATTTTCAGCATCATCATGTGGGATTGGTATTGGAAGAACACTTATTTCATCATTAATATTTATTCGTTCTAAATTACCGAATGTTCTACAATCTGACATAGGATTCCAACCCATTTTTATTGCAGTTTCAATATTGCAGTATAGATTTGAACCCCATTTTTGAGATGCTTTCAGTGCAGATTTTGAATGATCTCCATGGTGATGAGTAATAAAAATAGCATCTATTGAACTTGGTTCAATTTTTATTGTTGATAACCTCTTTTCAGTTTGTTTCAACGAGAACCCACAATCAATTAGTACTTTACAACTATCTGATTCTAGTAAGGTAGAATTACCTCTGCTACCTGAACCTAAATGAGTAATCTGTAACCCCATATCAATCATCTCTTGAGCGAACGTTTAGTCCTTCAATTAATCTGTTTCAAATAACAAAAATATCGTTTTTATACACCATTTCGATACCACCAGAATGTATCAATCATGTGTATTTGTCCGAACGACGCTCCATCATGGTCATAAATGCATGAAAGTCGCTAAGGGTAGTTAAGACGAGGTCATAGCATGAGGCGTAAACAGACAGCACTTCTTATGACAGTTCTAATTCTGTCAAGTTTAGCCTTTGTTTCTCAAACCAGGCCACAAGCACCCGTAGAAAATGTCGACCCAGGTGAAGCCGCAGGGGGCGGACCTCCAGTAACTGATGAAGACGGAGATAAGATACCTGATTTCCATGAAGAAATACTATTCGGAGAAGATATAATTATTGATTTAGGCACTGAGATAATTAGTATATCCGGACTTGATTCTAGAAATGGTACTGACAATATGTCTGACCATGATAATGATGGTGCTAGTGCCCTCCTTGAGTATTGTTGGCCATATACGCTAGACAGATGCTTTACTGATAGAGTTTCTTTAACGGGTAAGCCAGGTGATTTAACAGATTCAGGAATGAGAGAATGGCTAGACCCGAGAGTAGCTGATACAGACGGTGATGGTCTACCAGATGGGTATGAAATTTATATGTGCACTGAAGGCGGTCTTGGTTATCTAAATACGACTAATGCATGGACATGTCTTTGGTTCGACCCTTTAGACTCTAGCGATATGTGGGAAGATATTGATAGATGTGCTGATTTTACATTTGGTTGTGGAGATGGTTTTGATGTCGATAGAAATGGTATTATAGACGATACTGAGAAGTATACTAATTCTGAAGAGTATCTTTTTGGAACCCCTGATAATTGGATAACTGAGAGAGATGGTTTGTGGTGTTTTGGAGAAATTAATCTATTAAATTCTGACTCCTGTCAGAAATCAGTAGAGAGGGAAACCGGAGACGGATGGCTTGGTAGTGACCCTACTGAATCAGATTCTGATTATTATTCTTGGGCAGAAGTTATTTCTGTAGGTTTAGCAGTTCCAGGAGATGGTATTCCTGATGGCTGGGAAGTACATTATGGCCTTGATCCAAGAAATGCTAGTGATGCAATTCTAGATTCAGATTCAGACGGTTGGGATCTTGATAGAGATGGATACATTATTCCTGATACTTCAGTAGCAACATCTAGTTGGGGGGAATCATTTAGCAATTATGAAGAATATATGATATTTTATGACCAAGGAGTATCTGTGACTCCTGGTCTAAGGAGTATAGACTTATCTCACTCTGACGATAGTTTCTCTACATACGATCAGTCTACTTCGCCGCAATTAGTTGATGCGGCTGTTCATAGTATCATTTCAGACAATCAGAGAGATAGATTACTCGTAGGTTCAGAATTTGGGATTACAATACTGGACCCCTTTAATGAAGTATCTTCAATGATTAATCTACCATCTGGTTTAGTTTTGAATTCAATGATGGATTGGTCGAATGATGATGGCGACTATCTAATATTGTTAACTAATCAAGGAATATCAATAGCAGAAATGCAGAACGGAGTCCCACAAATAGATTCAACAACTTTTGAAGACTCTGAATCTAGCGTTTCTGTCGGTTCGATTAATGAGATGGTTGTGCTTAGTACAGGTAGTGGAAGCCTAGATCTAATGCTTTTCTCGGGACAAGATGTTTGGACTGCATCGATATCCGGGCAATCAATAAACTCTCTAATTTATCTTGAATCAACATCTGAGATTTTATCCAATAATGCGGCGAATGTCAATACTGCTTTGCATATGGAAATGGATGGACGTGGCCCCTTACTCCTCATTGGAACTGATGGAGGATTAATGGCTTGGAATACCACAGATGGCTCTGATTCAGTAGGTACTCCTTGGTGGGTATTCAACAGGGAAAACGCAGAAAATTTCGTTCAAAAAGCAGATTTACTCAACGTTTCAAAGTCGGCTATAGTAAATATTCTCCAACCTGCAGGTCCTAAAGACGCATCCGGTAATTTTGAATTAATCACAGGTGCTTGGATTGGCACATCAGGAGGTTTACATCTGATTGATATTGATAAATTGATATCAATGCCACTAACTGCTTTTGATTCTGAGAGGATGTGGAATCAGGAAAATTGGCTTTCAGGATCAAATGATGTTCATTCAATTCATACATTTAGCAATCAAGTAATTGTTGGTTCTAAAGATGGGACTTGGGTTCTTGAAGGAGGTTACCAAGGAGTAACTGGAATGTCAGATAATCAAACATTCCTTCCTGGTTTAGTCAGTTCATTAACTACTTTAGAATCTTCTGAATCAATAATCTTGTTTGCAGGTATTTCTCCTGGGAATTACATGAATATCATGCCAATTGACCCCCAATCTACCGATTCCGATCTTGATGGGATGCCTGATGGTTGGGAATTTATTCATGGTCTCGATCCAACTGATCCATATGACCGTGATAGAGATGCTGACGCGGATGGAATTCTATACGACTCAGAGTTTGGTGAGGGAGTTGATAGGAGCTGGACCAATTTGGATGAATTCCGATTTATCACTAACTCTGAAAATGGTTTCAATGGAACAGATCCAAGAAATATTGATACCGATGGAGATGGATTAACTGATGGTGAAGAATATTGGGGTTGGTTCACAGAATCTACTAACTTTGACTGTCACTACTTAAATCAAGAATATATTTGTGATGAAGGAGTAGGTTCTGAAGCGTTATCAGTCCATCTTGAAGGATGGCTTGGTTCTGGTGCTGGCGGAGGAACAGATGGCCCTACTGACCCGACTGATACAGATTCTGATGGAGATGGAATGCCTGATGGATGGGAAATTGAAAATCGAAGATGGATTGGAGATGTTTATAATGGAGGTAATTTATGGACATTAGATCCAAGAAATCCTAACGATGCTGACGAAGATGCTGATAACGATGGACTTTCTAATCTATGTGAATATAAGTGGTCAAATTTACTTCAATCAGTTATTAATGAAGGATTACCTTCTCATGGTGAAAGTTCAGATGCAGCGTTAAATTGGACAGCAACTGACCCAAACAATGTTGATTCAGACGGAGATACATTACCTGATGGCTGGGAAGCAAGGTATTCTTGCTCATGGTCTATTGATGCAGCGGGATTGAATCCTTTGAATGGCTCTGATGCATTAAATAACCCTGATGGTGACGGATATGATGTCAATCATAACGGCATCTTAGAACTTGAAGAGAGACTCGTAAATTGGATGGAGTTCCATTTGAAATCAGAACTTATCTTTTCAGATAGTACAGACAATGGGATACCTTTCCCGGAGAATTTCACTACATTATTGTTCAATGATACATGGGAAGATTTTGCTGGCGGTTCATTCGGTAAGTATGCCAGTAATTCTTACAATAATTTAATCAATGCTACTTCTGAAATTGATATTGGTTCGGGTAATCCACTTAGTTCAGATTCGGATCAAGACGGAATGCCAGATGGCTGGGAGTTTTTCCATGCTCGATGGAGTCTTTTTGATAGCGCTTGGACCCTAAATCCAGTCAATGAAAATGATCGTATAGGCGACCCAGACGGAGATGGAATGAATAACTGGGAAGAATATAATGTAATTTCTAGTAATCTTTCAGAGATAGACAATCTAATTACAGTTCCACAATTCTATCTACTTTACTTTGGAGGTGAGTATCTCCCTAATCCTTGGTTATCTGCAGAATCTTCCAGTTCTTTTGGTTCATTTTTGTCACCTGAACAGATAAATCTGACGGGTTTTACAGCAGATCCAAATAATCCAGATACTGACTCTGACGGATTACTTGACGGTATGGAGTTAATTTTCACAAGATGGAATTCAACAGATGGTGTTTGGACCCTAAATCCACTTGTTCCAAATGATGGTAATTACGACTCAGATAATGACGGTATCTCTGATCAAATTGAACTTAATTTAACATTAAACAATCCATTTAATGGCGGGTTATCTCCTCCAGATGCTCCTCGTCTTTGGGAAGAAGCAGAATATCTTGACCCCTCTGAGGCTGAAAACAGAGTATACAGGATTCTATTTAATAAAGAAGGTAGAGCTCAACTCGCGCTTCAGCAGTTTACAGATTGGCAAGGCGGGGCTACAGCAAAACCTCTATTGAAAGCATTGTTTGGAGTTTCAGATCCTACTACTGAAGATACAGATAGAGATGGAATGAGTGATGGTTACGAATATTGGTTCACTGAATGGAATCTTGAAGATAATCGTTGGGAGATGAATCTTCTTACAGATACAGATATTTTTGTTGATAGTGACGATGACTCTTATGATTGTAATGGAGATGGAATAATTACTCCATCCGAATCTTTCGATAATTTGGCAGAGTTTGAGTCTAGGATATATGGCAAAAAATTGGCAATAGACAGCATTCCGAATGGAACAGGTTTAGTATCATACGGAGCCGATACTGTGAATGCATACATGGATGAGCAATCTATGAGTTATTCTTTGGCTCTGAGTCAATTATATGTTACGTTCTCTACGAAGTCTATATCTTCTTTCGAGAAAACTGGATTGATTAACCAGATTAATCCTGATAACTTCAATATTAGTTTGGCTGGAATTAGTGACCCTACTGATTCAGATTCAGATAGAGATGGAATGCCTGATGGTTGGGAATATTGTTTCTCGATATATGGCCAGTACTTACCAGTCAATGACTACAGATGGTCAATGAACCCAATAAATCCATTCGATGTAAATTATGATCCTGATGAAGATGGTTGGTATGACAGGCAATGGGAAGATGTCCCTGCAACTCAAGGTAAATGGGAAAATAGACAATTTACTCCCGCGAATATAGAAGATCAAATTAGTAATGGCCTCGTTCCTCTATTCTTTAGCAATATTATGGAATATGAAAATGGGACATTACCATTAGATGCTGATTCAGATGATGATTCTATGGTTATGAAACCAGTATTCACTAATGGTGAAGTCACAGACTATATTCAAGATATGAATTTAAGTGATGGTAGAGAAGTTTTCAAATATGGTACTAATCCTTTAGATAACGATACAGATGGAGATATGATGCCAGACTTCTATGAATATTACAGGGGTTGGAACGAAACTAATGACAATTGGTCATCATATCTCAAAATTCAAGTCCAATGGGAACAAATTTCAGCGAATAATCTGAAACCAGTTCTGATTTCTAATAATGTCATATCTAGACCAGTTCTGAATTGGGTATGGTTTACACATGATGCAACAGACGCAAATGATGCAGGCCAAGATGCTGATAATGATGGTGGTTGGGACTGTTCAGGAGGGAATTGTGTCTACCAACCTTACAATAATTTCCAAGAATATTATGGGGTTGTAAATGCTTCATTATCTTCTCCTACATTAGTGCGTCAATCTTTATTAAATGACTGTTCAGGAAATTATGTAGAAGAATGGTGGCAATTAAGAGAGTCTTTGTTAGGTACATGCTCCGGTTCATCTGCCCTGACATCTAATTATTTCAGAATGTATAAAATCAATAATAATGACCAACTCTTTGCCTTAATAGTTGATGATAATGATTTGGATTATCAGTATTTAGATACAACTGACGATGAGACCCTCTGTAGCGGTGAATGGGCAGATTCCTATGAGAGATTTGCAGGTGATCAGTATCATTTTCCTAATATTGGACTCGGCGAATATGTATATGGGTGGTGGACTTTAGATATTGATGGAGATCAGATCGCAGATGGTACAGATCCAACTAAATGGGATACTGATGGAGACTGGTTAAATGACTTCTTTGAGATCGAAGATGATATGTTAGATGGAGTCCGTGGAAATAGTGCTTCGCCGATAAGATATGACGATCGAACTACTACCTGAGATTCATTGCATTAATTTGCTAATGTACTTTCGGTTGGTACATGGACAATGAAGGGGAGATGCCATCTCCTGCAGCTTCTATGGAAGAGAAACTGCTTTTTCTACAAGAGAATTTATCTAATTTTGTTAAGCAGTATAATCTACCAATAATTGAATCTGCATTAGTAATCTCAAAATACATCAATATTCTTCTTAATGAATTAAAAAAGAAAGCATCTCTTGAGAAAGAAAATCTACCTCTGGAAATCACTGATCCATGGCCTATTACAGGTGAGATGAAAACTCCAAAAATAGAGGATTTCCCGTTAGATAAACTGATGCAAAACATAGATCAAGACCGCATGGACATATTTGATACAATTATTAGAACTATAATCAATGGCTCAGAGATTCCCTTTGTAAATGCGGTAATGCTGCTAAGGGACTGGGAGAGGGTAATTAGAACCCAATTAGTGAAATCTACAAGCCCCGGTCATCTATTCAGTCCCCTAGAGTTAGATGACAATTTTTAATCATTCATTTTCGGCTTTAGCAACTATTCTGCTTGAAACAAAAAATGCATCTCCAATAGACCAAACATATAGTAGAAACCACAAAATCACAGTGAAGAGTAATGGTAACTGTATCAAGAACCAGCCATTTGCTTTCTCGTGTTGCCGATTAAAGTGTTGACCTAAAAAAAGGAACGGTATAAGCGCTAGAATAATCGTGAATAACGGTCTCAAAGTCCCCCATGGTCCAATTCCTCCATTGAGTTCACTCCAAATAACTCCAATGACACCTAATCTACTTACTTTTTCTAGCTCTTCGTCTTCAGCAATATTGACTACAAGCTCCTCTGTCATATACACGCTAGGAATACCTGAATGATGAATATAGCGATTGTATGTATGGGAAAACACCAACTATCACCTACTTATCGAAATTATCATGGCTGCCCCAAGTGTGTTGATCACAGGCTATCCAAAATTTTCTAATTTCGAACATAACGTGTCTGAAAAGATATTATCATTACTAAAACAAATGGATTTTGGAAAAACCAAAATTTTTACAGAATTATTATCTGTTGATGAATTTGGTAGTAATTTAACTGCTAATAGGATTAAATCCGGAGAAACTTTTGATGTGATTATACATTTAGGATTTTCATCAAAATCCAACAAAATTCGTTTTGAAAAATATGCATATAACGAGTATAAAATGTCCCAACCTGATAATTCCGGGCGTTGTATATCTAACGGTGAAATAATTAAAAATCAGAAAGAAAGGTACCAAACAAATGCTGATTTATTGCCTCTTAATTCTGAGTTTAAAGCAGAATCTCACATTGAATGGAGTGAGGATCCTGGGCGATATATTTGTAATGAAACCTACTTTAATACACTAAATACCATTAATAAGAATCTAATATATAATGATATAAAAGTTATTTTTATTCATCTACCCTCTGAGTTTATTATAGATATTTCAAAACAAACTGAAATCATTGTTCGCTTGATTAAATGTATGACTAAGCCTTATCTGGAAGTTGTGGCAGGATTAATATTTGATACAAATAATAGAATTCTATCTTGTCGTCGCCCCAAAGAAAAATCATGGCCATCATGGTGGGAATTTCCAGGGGGCAAAATTGAGTTTGGAGAAACTCCTCAGATTGCATTATCTAGAGAGCTAAAAGAAGAACTTTCTCTAAATGTGTCACCCTCAAGAATAATTGCTGAGCAATTTTGTAACTATGATGACAAATATGTGAAGTTAATGGTTTTGAATTGTGGAATTATCCAAGAGGATAGAATTAAGTTATTAGAGCATGATGAAATGAAATGGCTATCAAAAGAGGAATTATTTGATGTAAATTGGTTACCAGCTGACTTACCAATAGTCGAAAAATGGTCTATTGAAGGTATTCCTAATCCTCATCGATATTGATTGTTGGATTTCCTCTTTTATCAAACCATTCTGTTGGTTCACCATCTCTTCTCATAGCCAATTCATCTCCAGAAAATCTTGGAAACTCATTCCTTCCTTCGTGCCAGGTTTGTTGTTCCAACCAAATATCGATATTTTCACCAGAAATTTCAATTCTAATCATACCACCAAGTGCTCCTTCATCTACAACAAAAGAAACTTTGCCTGTGATGGCAGCCTGTCTTGAGATTAAAAAATAGGTGTAACTATTATCAGAATTTATCGTCATAACATCAAGAGCTGTATCTAAAATTCTTTGTATTTTGATTTGATTTAATAAAATATCAAAAGTAGATGAAGTTCCATGAATTATTTGTTCTTTATTTTTCGTTGGAAATACTCCTTTTCCAGGTATTTCATTTATTTCACAATCAGGGAAAAACATTTTTATCGACTTCAAAATCTTTTCAGCATCTTCATATGGTTGGACCGTAGAAGAAATTCTAATCACTGGTTCCATGAATGTCCGTCCAGCCCACCAGTCATGAGTTCTCTGTATGAATAATCTCCCACTAACACGAATGATTGAAATTGAATAGTTGCTGAGGTGTATCATGGCAGAGCGCTCTAGTACCATCTCCGGAGCGTTATTATTGGCACCAACACTTTGTATAGTAGCATTAAGATTTGGCCTTACTAGAATCAACGAAGTAATTTCAAACGATATAATAATCGAATTTTCTATACACCTCATTGCACTTATTATCGGTTTGGTAATGTTTTCTAGATATAGGGTAATTGAAGATCATGAATATCATCGCTCCGCAACCATAAAAAGACTTCGTAAATCATATTCTCAAGAAGATAAAGGGTTGTGGGATAAATCTGAAATCGCTATTAAAAAACTCGAAGAACAATCTTCTGAACAACTAAAGGGCCGAAAAGGGGCATTAATACAGGCTAAAATGTCTGGAAACATAGGTTCATTGAATGCAGAATCATTTGAGAAAGAGGTCGATATCGATGATGAAATTGAAGTAGTCACTCATCATAGAAATATAGGTACAATTATCGATGAAGTAATAATTGAAAAAAATAATACTGAGGCCTCTAAATCATTTTTAACAAAGAAATTAGAAAAATCCGCTCTAAAGAGATTAGAGAAAAAAAGACTCAAGGCTGCTAAGAAAGAAATTAAGAAATCAAATAATAAGTCTAAAGTAAAGGGATACAATCAAAATGATGAAAACCAATGGGATGTCTCTTCAAAAACTCAATTAAAACCAACTGTTGCTTCGTGCAAAGAATGCGGTACTCTAAATAACTCAAATAATCCTTATTGCACCTCATGTGGGACATACTTATCGTGAAAATAAAACAATTCATAGGGAATCGATAATAAAATAAATTTAGGTGAGTTTATGTCTGTGAAAAGAGATTATTATGAGGTTCTAGATATTAAAAGAGATGCTAGTCAATCAGAAATTAAGAAATCATTTCGTAGTTTAGCGAGAAAATTTCATCCTGATAAGAATCCTAATGATCCAGAATCAGAATTAAAATTCAAAGAAGTTCAAGAAGCGTATGCGATTCTTTCAAATCCTAGTGAAAAGAGAAAATATGACACTTATGGGCATAACGGTCCAGGGGGCTCACCATTTGGGGCTGGCGGATTCCAAGGCGTGAATATTAGTGTTGAAGATTTGTTTGGAGGAGGCTTTGAGAGTGTTTTCAGTTCAATCTTTGGATCTTCCAGTCCAAGAAGAAATAAGAGGCAAAGAGGTTCTGATTTACTTGTCAGTCATTCAATTCCATTTGAAGCTTTAATGAACGGGTGTGAAGAATCATTAGAATTTGAGGTGCTAAAAACATGTAATGATTGCAATGGCCTTGGTTCAAAAAATATGGCTGATGTTAGAGAATGTCCTGCTTGTGATGGGCGTGGTCGTATCCAAAGAATAGAGAGATTAGGGCCATTTACTCAACAAGTAGTTTCTGATTGTCCATCATGCAAAGGAGAGGGTAGAATTATTCAGAACCCTTGCTCTAATTGTAGAGGCCAAGGCCGTGCGAATCAGACTAAAAAAGTACAATTTACAGTCCCTCCAGGTATAGAAAACGGTCAAAGACTTAGGATGTCAGGTTATGGGGAATCATCTAAATCGGAAAACGGTGATCCTGGTCATTTGTATATTGAGATAGATGTTCAAGAACATGAATGGTTTGAAAGAGATGGTGCTGATTTACTGATGGCATTACCTTTAACATTCACAGATTTGGTACTTGGTACTACGGTAGAAATTCCTCATTTAGATGGTGAAATTCTGAAAATTAAAATTCCTCCTGGCTCAAAACCTAGTCAAACAATTTCTGTAAAAGGTCGTGGTTTACCCAGTAACCGAGCACGTAATGGGCGTGGTTCAATTATGGTACTTTTAAAATTAGATATGCCGGAAAAAATCACCAGAACCTTCAAGAAAAAATTGATTGACATCAGAGATGAAATGAATTACTCTAATGAAGAACTCGAAGAAAAAATCCGTAAAGAAGCTAGATCAAGACGCAATGGTTAAGCCCATTCAATAATTTTATTTGGTGTCGCAGCCAACGGCTCTCCTTCAACTAGTCCTGATAATTCTAAAGCTAGGTTTGCAGATTCCCCCTCTAATGCAATCCTCAGGAATATTTGTGATTTCTTAGGCAAAGTATCTATGAATATCTCATCTTCTTTTGAGAGATAATTAGGTGAAACATCAATGATTGAGAGTTTATTGCCTTCTGGATAATTTAGTCTGATTGACGCAACTTCCCATGCCCAATCAGAGGTTTTTAATCCCAAAAGAAGATTATTACTATCTTCAGAAATCTTCCAAGCACAAATTTCAATTTGTTCTGTGAGATGCCTTAGTTCAGGCAGACCCCATATTTCATTTATTGAACTCCAGGGGCTTTCTCCTAACTGCATTAAAGCAGAATCCAATATTCCTTGAAAATCTCCATTCTCATTTATTTGTTGAGATATTCTTTCTCTAATTCGGATTAATTTTTTTCTTTCATGCTGTTGCATTTCTATGGAACCATCACCAAGCCGTAAAATCACGCCTCTATTCCAGAATAATACTATCATAAGAGGACTTAACATCAAAAATCCAATCAAGATATAGAAATTATTGAACATCCAAGAAAGGTCTTCATAATCTTCAATAATTGGGGCTTCATATTCTCCAAGATATTCTAATTTAAATATATAACCAATTTCAACATTTTCAGCAGCTCTTCTTTCTATCCTTAGTGAATGGTTTCCATAAGGTAAAACAATTACCTGTCCATTAGATGTGTTTACAAGTGCACCGTTATTTTGATTAATCTCTTGTATGGTATAGTTTACTTCGGATTTAATTACTTCATTCAGATAAACCTTTGAACCATTTCCGTCTAAAATTTTAATCCAAAAAATATCTATATTATCTCCACTATGGAGGCTCCCTGAGGTCTCAGAATCCAATCCTACTTCATTCCATCTTTCATCCGGTGACTCTATCCATTTGGACTCTGGTGCATCAGAAAATTTCATTCCATCCATAGCTCTTAATGGATTTAATGAAAGGTTCCACCTAGTTGTTTCAGTTGATTTAATCCTAATTTCCAAAGAAGATGTATTTTCATTTGATTCAATTATATCGGGGCAAAGCCCATTTGTCAAAGAGATATTCTCTTTATCTCCGTAATAGTCAATCAAAAATAATTCAAATATAACTCCCTCATTGGTAGCGGTACAAATTAGTGATATTTTCATATCTGCACCCATTCTAAACAAGATAGAATCTCCATTTGAATCAGATTTAGCAATATATGATTCATAGTGCCAAGAAGTATGATAGGTTAGTGGCTCTCCATGATTCCAAGGAATTTGTAATTCTTCCCCATTTCCAGATTCATTAGTCTGATTATTTCTATATAATTCAAATTTGTATGGTTGAACTTCTTCATCGGATGTAGAAATAATTCGAACCCATAATTCGCTTTCCTTTGGGTACTCAAAAAGATTCTCTTGTTCACTTAAGTCACTTGAAACTAATTGTTTCACACTGTCATTTCGATGCCACAGTTCAATTTTAATGTCATTGTCACCAGTAATTTCAGAGATTACAATAATATCGCCTGGTTCTCCAAAAATTTGTATGGAATCTTTGTCAGAATGATTGTCTAAGACTCCTATGAATTCAATATATCTTTGATTTCCCTCAATTAACGAGTTACAATTACCAAGGAAGCAATTGTCTTGGGTCATTAATGTATGGTAATCTCCTGGATTTCCTGGTGAGGGTATTGAATCTATTAAATCTGAATCTTCAATGTTAGAAAAATCATTAACAATTATCATATTAATTAAAACATCATTAATGCTCAAATCAGTACTTGAAAATAAACTAACAATCGCTCCTTCTTCAAGAATTCCACCCCATTCTAATTCATGGCTATCTTCTAAACTAATTATTTCTCCACTGTTATTAATCTCAAGAGTTAATCCGGAACAACTAACTTTCAAGCATGAAGCACTGTACCAGAAAGGTCCTTCAAAAACAATAATTTCTTCAAAAATTATAT
>DAJO01000037.1:0-1798 GCA_002498985.1 Euryarchaeota archaeon UBA257 | reverse complement strand
GCAGCGGTACGTCTCACACCTCTTCGGACACGGCCTCCTCTTAGAATGCTTCAAGCGAAATGCTTCGTCCGCACTATGTATGGAAGAGAGGCCGTTGGCTCGAAGCGTAGTCGCTAGACAGCGTTTTGGGCGTTTATTTAGTTTAGGAGACCGAAATTCACCTAGTTCTTGGACTCCTGCTCTTATTCTAGGTAATGATGATGAAAAATTATCATATTCAATGGCACCTTTTGAATATTCTAGAGATTCTAGTAGTTTACCTGCTAAAATTTCTATTAAGACAAGAATAAATCTTACTTTACCCTTCAATCAGTTAGATACATGGGTTGCTAGTGAAGGATTAGTTCTCCCGCCAAGCTTAGTAGAATCTAATTCTGGAGAATTTGGTATTGGCAAAGAAATATTGCCAGTCTCTTGGCAATCTTTACATCATGATTTAAGTCTCAATAATGAAGAGCTAGTGCCATCAATAATCATCCTAACTGATGCTCCACAATTAGCCAATCAAAAAGGCTTACTATCTGAGGCGTTATATATTATCAGAACGCGTTTCCCATCATCATTGATTTGGACACCAGGGATAGGTGGCCCAGATAACTGTGCAATTTTAACATGGATGGGTGTTGACATTTTTGATCTAGGGAGATCAAGGCACGCCAGTTCTCTCGGGGTTATTTTATCAGAAAACGGTCCGAGAGAAGTCGAGAAATCAATAAATGAAGATTCCTCAATGAAATATCAAATTCAATCTTGGAAAAACTCACTTGCAGCAACTAGAGTCGCGATTAGAGAAGGTAATCTGCGTGAATTAGTAGAGAAACAGTCTATCTCCAGTCCAAGGTCAGTAGAGAGGTTGAGAGTCCATGATGCTAGGATGTCTAATTTAGATGGTGGAAAATCAGGCTTAGCAAGAATCAAAGGTCAATTTCATGAACTCAGATGTCACAGTTTTTCTAGTCGTAACGACCCCCTTATCCAAGATTGGCGTAGAAGAGTTTCTGATAACCATCAGCCTCCCTCTCACCAATCCAAAGTGATGGTATTGTTACCTTGTTCAGCAACCAAGCCTTATCGTCTATCTGCTTCACATAAGAGATTTAGCCGTTCAATCACATCCAACACAATCCATGAGGTAATAGTTACTGCACCACTTGGCTTAGTACCAAGAGAACTTGAAGACATCTGGCCCGCTGCCAACTATGATATTCCTGTGACTGGAGACTGGGATATTGATGAACTCAAAACAATCCGTGAAATGACTCATCAGTATATTTCTAGAAATAAATTTTCAAGAGTTTTAAACCATAGTGGAATCGATATAGAGCATGAATCGATAGAGATTATTGATACTAGGAAGGGATTAACTGCGGGCTCTTCCGACGCTCTAGAGTTCCTTCAAAAAATGGTTGAAAAATCTGTAAATGACTTTTCCTTGGAAGATCCTAAAGAAAGTAAACATAGGCTTGGGAAACTGCGCGCTCTTTCTAGATTTCAACATGATACTGATGATTGGTTGGATGGTACAGGAATACAGGGAAGGCCTCCAATTTTCACAATCCGTAAAGAAGGTAAACAATTAGCATTATGGAACCCAAGACTAGGTCGTTTCTCATTCACTAAAGCATGCCTTCCACTATTAGCAGAAAGTAATAAATTTCCTATTGTTAATATTACACCCGACATAGATTGGCGCGGTTATTTATTTTCTTCCAATGTAATAGATTATCAAGGAAGTATCCGGATTGGGGATGAAGTGTTAGTATACCAGAATAATCAACTTATTGGGTCTGCTAGAGCC
>DAJO01000047.1 GCA_002498985.1 Euryarchaeota archaeon UBA257 | reverse complement strand
TGCGCTCTATGGTAAATCTCTCTTAAGGTCTGGTCACCAATTTCTAGATACACTCTTGTCGTTGAAATATTTGCATGTCCTAGAAGTCTTTGTATTGTTACTAAATCTGCTCCCCTCTCTAGAAGTCCGGTTGCAAATGAATGTCTTAAAACATGTGGACTTAATCTCGTTCTTGGGATATCTGAAGCATCAGCGATTCGGTCCAATAACTTCTGAACAGAGCGGGGGTTTAATCTCCGACTTCGACTTGAGAAGAATAATGACCTTTGGTCTTTTTCTCTAGTACAATTTTTCAATCTAGCGTTTCTAATTGGTCTCCAAGCATCTAAAGCATCCAATGTAGCATTAGTGAAAAGCACAGTCCTATCTTTCTCTCCTTTTCCACCAATAACTAAGGCCGACAAATCTTCTAAATCAACATCATCTAAATCTAAATTACAGATTTCTGAACATCTCAGCCCAGTATCAAGCATCATTGTAATTACAGGGAAAGCAATAGGGTCTTCAGATCGCATTGCAGCTAATCTGACCTTTTGCAAGTCATTTTTACCCAATGTTCTGGGTAGTGATCTAGATCTTGCAGGTCTCTGAATCCATTCAGGGATAGTATATCCCATCCACTTCAATAAATGTGTAATTGCTGCAATTCTTGCATTGATTGTTGCCGGTCTTAAATCTCCAATTGTATTTAACCATGAATCAATTCTACCATTATTAGGATTACTTCTGTTAAATAATTCTGAAACTTGAATCTCTTTAATTTCATTCCAAGACATTATTTCCTCGTTGGGTAGAGGTGTTGTTGTGAATGTTTTTGCTGCTACCACATACGATCTTATTGTATGCTCACTCTTTTTTTCTGTTTTCAATTGTTGAGACCAGCATTCAAACCATGGCAATAAAGCCAATCGCTGAAGTCTTTGTGGTAGATTTTTTGTATGTATTAACAATTCTGCACTATTCAGATTTAACTCTTCATTTGAGTTTGCAACAACCTTTGAGATTGTTTTTTCTTCATTCTGTTCAGTCAATTCCCTCGCCTCACCGTCGCGAACGACGCGCATCCCATGTCCCTAAGGACAAAGCCATGAATCCCTGATTGGACTTGAATGCTTCTCTCATTTTCATAATTAGATTACATTTTGTAATGCTTATGAAAAGATGCCAATTCATGAATCTACTTGATTTTTTTCATCAATATTACTAGATTGATGTTTCTGATTCATCAAAGAATGATTTTCTTCATTTTTTTGTAATAAATAATTCAATCTCTTCGACACAGCTCCTGCAACATTAATCTGTGATGCTTTTTCTATACCCTCTAATCCAGGGCTAGAATTAACTTCTAGGACAAGTGCCCCTCTTTCTGATTCAAGTAGATCTACACCAGCTATTTCTAGTCCTAAAATTCTAGCCGCTTTAATAGCTATTTTTTCGAAATTTTGATCTATTTCAACCTTCTCTACACTGCCTCCAAGATGAAAGTTTGAACGAAACTCATCTCCATTTGCCCTTCTCCTCATACATGCAACAACTTCCCCCCCTACAACCAATGCCCTGATATCTTTTCCATGAGATTCTTCAATGTATTCTTGCACCAAAGGTCTCATTTCTCTTTCCAACATTTGGTAAACTAATTGACGAGCGTGTTGTTCAGTTTTTGCTAAAAATACCCCTGCACCGTGAGTCCCTTCTGTCGACTTTACCACGCAAGGAGTTCCACCAACTCTACTAATTGCTCTATTTGTGTCTTCCCATGAAACCACTTGTGCGGTGATGGGGACTGGAATATTTCCTGAAGACATCATTTGGCAAGCAATCAATTTGTCCCTACTCCTAGTTATCCCATCACTAGAGTTCATGACAATTACGCCCATTCTTTCAAACTGTCTGACTATAGAGACTCCTCTTCTGGTTATTGAATAGCCAATTCTCGGAATTACTGCTTCACATTCCACAGGCCAACCTCTGTAGAATATTTTTCCTCCTTTGTCATCAACTATCATTGTTAGAGATAGAGGATCCAATATTTTGACATCCCAACCAGCATTTTCTGCTTCTTCTGAAAGGCGCTTTGTAGAGTATAATTTTGGCCCACGAGATAGTATGACTAATCGAGGCCTCATAATTTGCCGCGAACGCCCGACCTTCTTGACTTCTTTGGCTGCGGAAATGGTATTTTCGTGCTCTAGTAGTGATTCTGTAACACAGATGAAGGAAGGTATTGAAAGACTTGGGTCATCGACAAGTCCTGTTATTATGGCCGACGGGGAGTCTTACACGTTCGACTCATTATCAAAAATGATGGTTTTTGACTTGAGAGAAATATGTAAAAAAGAGGAAATATCATCCTCTGGTAACAAAGCAGAATTAATTGTGAGAATTCTTGGCCATTTCTCATCTGATAATGATAATAATGATTTATTTCTCGAAGAAGAACCAATAGAAACTCAACCTAAAGATTCTCTAATTGAAGAAAAAAACGAAACTACCCGCTCTTCCAAGGAGATGGATGATGCGATAAATAGATTGATTTCTCGTGTTGAATCTAAAGACAGTTTAGTTATTGAAGATAATTCTGAAGAAAAAGAAGTAACAGAAGAATTGAAAATAGTTGAAGAAATAATGGAAGCAGAGATTTTTGAGGCGGAAATTATTGAAGAACCAGCAATCCTAGAAAATGAAGAACCTTCTTTAATTTTAGACGAAGACGACCCTTGGTCATTAGAAAATGAAGAAATAAAAACAATTGTTGACCTCCCATCTGAGGTAAAAGAAGACCAACCATCAATGACAATTGTGTTGCCTTCAATGGATATTTTTAAGAAATATTGGCAACAAATTTCTGCAGTTATTGTAGTAGTTTTACTGGTAGGTGCTGGAGTCGTTTACTTCCTCTCAGCGGACTCTTCGTTCCAAGCTAGGCCATTAAATTACGGAGACTCAATGACATTCACTTTGAGTGACGGAGAAATTATTCTAGATGGTGATGATATGGTTGCATTACTGAGAGATAATTTACCAGATACCGCAATCACAGATGCCTGTAATAGGTTAACAGTAGGACTTACAGGAACTGGTTCAATTTCAATTGTTGAAGGGGATTTGAATGAAATTTCCCATCCAATTGATAGGCAGTCTTCTGAATTATTAGGAGTAATTAATGCCAAAGACGCCTATGGGCGTTCTCATTTAACAGTACAACAAGAAATAATACATGATCTCGAAGTAGATCTTGAGGGTAAAACTTGGAAAGATACTAATGTATGTGGAAATTTAGGTTGGTCTTTACCGGGTAATGATTTACTGATGACAACCAATCTTTACGAAGAATTAACTGAAACAAGTCTATTAAGATCTGAATCAATTATTTCATTTACCGATGTTGACGGTACTACAACAAATGCAAATGTCGTAACTTTTGGCGCAGATGGTTTTGGAAATTTAGATGATATAGCCCCTATTCTGACATTCCCATTGGCTCCTATCGAATTGCATAATTTCTTTGGCGATATTAAGTTAAAATCAGGAATGACTTCTGACTCAATTTCCGATTGGAATAAAGATTGGGAATGGGAAGTCGGTTCAGAACAAAATAATGCAGAACATGGTTTAGTTTACCCTGTTCAAATTTCTCATTCGGAAATTGAAAGGTGCCTTGGAAGAATGAATATCGACATTCTTGTAAAGAATGGAGTTCCATGGGCAGTTGAACAAGAAGTTGATATCTTGATCAACAAAGATCAGAGTACTTCTGACTGTAGTTTTATAGAAAGTGCGGCCTTTGAAGCAGCACTACCTGAGGGAGAATTAACTGTAAGAATGAAGATGAGCATGATAACTTCAGAATCTGGTTCGAAGTCAATTTCTTGGAGTTCAACATATGCAGGTAGACCGGGACCTGGAGAAGACAAACTCAGTACTAATGCAAAGAAAGACTGGTCAACAGCGATGTGGGATGAGTCAGAAATCAGGTCATTTACATTAGAGGATGCAATTAGTTGCTTACGAGCCAACCATTCTAATCGGGATATTACAGTAGCAATTGATAGTGATGGATATATTTGGCAATCTATTTATTCTCTTAATGAGGTGCAAGAATGGAATCTTTCATGGGTTCGTTCAGATGAAACATCAGGATGGGCGATAGTTAGCCAATCAAATAATGCTTGTTCATTTGATGACGAAGGTCGTGATGATGGAGAAGTAATTTGGAACCAAGATGCCATTCCTTCAACTCACACATTAAAGAATCTTGAAGCCCGTATTCTAGATTCCAATAGATATCAAGACTTATCCTTGTCCTTGGGTGATAATCAGTGGTCTGAAGGAAGTAGTTTTGGATACAGACTTTCAGTATCTGAAGATAGCGAGCTACTTTCATTTTTACCTGGTGATCTTACAGAAGGGCAAGTAACAGTAGCTGGAAGTAGGGAATGGGTAGACTCTAATCGTAAGCACAACATAAATTTTGCAATGGATGCCCAAACTGGAAGAATGCTCGCATGGGCTGAGATAATTGGCCAAGCTTGAAACATCTAAATTTAGCAATATGATAATTATTACAAGCGGCACATTCAACTTCTTTCTAAGCGCCGAAGGCGCTTGTATGTCTGCTAATGATGACAGTAATCTTCCGGAGGTTGAGAAGATTCCACTGGTAATCGATGCTGAATTTACTGAGGAAGAAGAAATTCGAAGTCAAACAAGTAGTTTGCATGAAATTTCTTCTCAAAAAACAAGTAGGCCACTGGATTTACCATATCCTACCCCTACTCCCGATGGTCGTGCAAGAGTAATTACAGTAATTAATCAGAAAGGAGGGGTTGGGAAAACAACTACTGTGATTAATATTGCATCTCAATTGGCATTGAGGGGGCATCGAATTTTAGTTGTAGATGCAGATTCTCAAGGAAACTGTGCAACAGGCCTCGGAGTTGATAAGAGTAAAGTTCAGCATACAACAAGAGATCTTATTCTTTCTCCAGAGACCGCTATCTCTGCTCGACATGCAACTGCAGTTGATGGATTACACATGATAGTTGGAGACAGAAGTTTAGTAGGATTAGAGCAGGAAATGTTGAGACAATTAGGTAGAGAAAGAAGGCTTTCAGAAGCTCTAGAG
>DAJO01000033.1 GCA_002498985.1 Euryarchaeota archaeon UBA257 | reverse complement strand
GTACAGTTCCGTCTCTAGGGCACAACATACTATCATTCACTAGTACTGTCGAATAAATTATACCTATTGAATACTTACCCGGATAGTTGATTATTTTCTTCAAATTGTACTGTTTATATGCTGTCAGAATATTATTTCTATCATGGCGCAGTATTGTAATTGGTGCAAAGGAGAGATAAAGGAAAGTTGGAAACTATGTTCGGGTTGTCAACTATTGTCTCCTGAATTTTTTGGAACAGATATCAGACCATTTTTATCTGATGAAAGAAATTCAGAGACTAATAGAATTCTATCTTATGCAAGAGGGTTGAGTAATCATCAACGAATCAAGCATTTGACACAAGAAGTGGAGCTGGGGATTCCAATCCCACCAATACTTAGATCGAAGAGAAAAGGAGGTTTAAATTCCTTGAACTATGAACCCAAAGAATGGAGGAAAATTTTACAACATTGGGATCGTTTTGGACAAATTAGAATAGGTAACTATTTCTTTCCAGATGGTTCATTGTTATCTATTCGTGAAAAAAATGCTTACTACATTGATGAACATCTTTTGGATGGCAATATACCTTTGCTAGATCTGGCGGAATGGTTAGCAAATCCACTACGTTCAGATAGTATCAGATATTGGAGTGAGTTCATATTATTATTAGATTGTACATTGACTAAGCTTCCGATTGTTTTCAGTAATGAGGAGGAGTGGGCGAATTGGATTAAGGAAAATACATGGAAAGGAATTGATTATCCTGTTAAATCATTTTATGGACCAGCACATGTTAGTTCTAGAATGCCTCCATTCTTGACTTATATCTACCGAAAATATAGATTAGATGACTATAAGACAGCCGCTCCAGAAATCATTAGAGAAAATTTAGATGCTTTGAAATCGAAGGAATACGGTGTGATAGGGGAAAATTGGGTAGATATTTATGAACAAAAAAATTTCCGTGAAGAGTATCTAAAACAAACAATACCAGTATTAATTGTTAGTGACTATAGATTGAAATTATTTACGATTAAAGATAGAAAACCAGCGACCTATTCTATAGGTAACGACCCTAGAGATTGGAGAAAGTTACTAACTTGGGCACTTCAACCATATGGGAAAAGAGGTAGTGAATTAATTCAAGGATTAGTAATGAATTGGACAGAAGAAGAAGCTATTTGGATGCCCAGTAAAAGACAGATTATTTCTGCAAGATTATTTCACGATGAAATTATCAAATTAGGAGAATACTCCTCTTTAGTACCTCTTGAATATGATAGAGCTACACCAGGATTATTTGTAAAGGGAATCTCAGGAGTCGATTATGTTATTTCTTCTACATCACATATGAAAATTAAAGTTGACGTAGTACCCGGAGCTTTTGACGTCAATAGAGCAAGTGAAGTGGGTATTGATCTATGCATTGATCCAATAGTAATGGATGATATACCATTTGGAGACGTTGCAGTAAGTTATTTACTTGCATTACACAATGATGAAGATTCTAGAAGATATATTTTCACATTGGATTTATTTTTGACTGCTTTAGAGAAAACGGATAGAAAACTGGATGATGAAATCTATTGGGAAACAGTGGAAAGTAGTTATGAGAAATTATTGGAAGAAATACAAACACCTTTTCCCTTCGCAGATGATGGAGAAATGGAAGCTGAAATTGAACAATATGAAAGAGAACAACTTGCAATTAGTCTTAATGAAGAATATGAATATGAACAAGAAATGCAAAGAAGAATGGATGAAGAAAGAGAAAAATTAGAAGAACAATTACAAGCAGATTTTGAAGATTTTTGTAGAAATATGGCATTACAAGGAGATGATGAACATTATGAATAAATGTTTAGCGTGTGAAACGGATACTAACAAAAAACATTGGTGTAGCATTTGTGAAATTATAATACCCGAAATTACTGACTATTCATTGGAAACAATTCCTAACAAGAAAAACTCAGAATCTCTTAGGAAAATCTTGGACTACCCTAATCCAATTATTCGTGATGTTTGGAAATCATTCAACAATATTGATACAAGCGAAAAATCTTGGTTTATTAATGATAATAATTTAAGATTTAAGAAGAGGCTATTTGACTGGAATGAGAATAACAATGTCATATCCACGATATTTTCTGATGAAGATGGAGAAGTATTTACTAATAATACTACAGATATTGATATCTTAAGAAAATTACAGAGAGGGGGTGTTCTACCAGATGGAAGTCATATATCATGGGCATCTAATATTTTCTTTCTAGATGGAGAAATAGTAAATTTACCGTATCGGGATTTAATGGAGATATTATCAAATAATAATGGGAAGAAGGAATATGATTGGAAACAAATGATCTTTCTCTTATCATTGGCAACAAGTAACGAACCTGTAGATACTCCGGGAGGGCACTTTTTCCATAGAAGAAGTAATAAAAAATCGAATAAAAAATTTCAATGTAAGCATCCTGTAAATATTTTAGATTTAAAAAACAATAGTAGAATCTATGCAGCAATAAGAGAAATGATTTCACGAGAATTACATGAAGAACCTAACTATTGGATTAACAGTTGGAATAGAGTTTTAAACGAAAAGAATAGGATTTATCCTAGAAGATTTACAGTTCCAATCTCTCTTATCATTGACAAAGGAAAATTGATGTTAAGAGTCAGAAGGGACGACAAATGGAGGAAAATTAGAGTTCCTAGGGATTTAGAAATATGGTCGGTTCTGATAAACTGGTGTCTAATGTTGCCTGGCAATAGAAAAAGAGATCATCTTGAATCTCTACAAAATTATTTATTCTGTGATTCAGATATGGAGATTATTTCTGATACGGAAAAAAATGGTATCAATTTCTTAAGAGGAATTCTTGATAATTCAAATGGAATGGCTAGAATTGATGACAAAAAAAGAATATTGGTCGAGGGGAAATATGGTGTCAATTATACTATATTGCCAGGTAAAGGAGCGCATGGTTCTAGATTCAAAGTTCTAACAGATGTAGTGACAGACTCAGATAGGATGCAGGATGAAATTTTTAGACGTCTGAATAGAAGATTTCCAGATTTTGGTGGAGGCCTATCAAGTCAACGAAATCGACAGAAAGAATTGTGTATTGTGGAAGAGCCACATTTACGGAAACTCGTGATTGGAGATGCAATTGGAAGTATTGTGATGGCTTTACTCAATGATGACGAATCTAGAAAGAAAATAGATACTTTAGATAAACATCTTTCTCAATTTGTAAATAAAGATTCCAATAATAATGATAGAGAAATTATAGATCTTGAGCGTCGTGCAGAAATAGATAGAATATTACAAAGAATTGAACATGAAGAATATATGATTCAAAGACTGCAAGAAAGAATTCATGGAGATTTTAATGAAAGAAGATTAGCTGTTTTGAGAAACCAGTTAGAGGTTTTACAAGAAAGTCTCAGACGTCTTCAGCGAGATTTTGACGGTATGCATTAAGTCTAGAAAATATTGTTTTCATTCCTCGGACTGGAAATTTCTTGTATAATTTCTTAATTTCTCTTTCATTGTAATCTAGAGCACACATTGAATCGACTACCGATTGTAAAGCGGCTCTTTCAGGACTAAGATTTCTAAATTTACCACCAATTTGAGAGGGAGAAACGTGGGTGATAGGTTCACCATTTTCAGACAGAATCATAATTGCTTTATCTATTATTTCTTTGGACGATGTGAAGTTAATGTATGAGGCTAGATGATCTCTAATATCATATAGAAAAAGTGATAATTGGTGGTTTCTTAGTTCTATTGATGACTCCTCATCTGAATTTATCCTGTTAACTGGAATATCATAACCACTGCATATTAATTGCCTTGAAATAAACTTCTTTAGGTTGGAAATATCATCCTTGTGAATACCCCATTTGTCTTGTATTTGGAGTACTGAATTAGAAAACAGATTTCGATTTAACATAGTTAAGCCTGCAATTGCATATACTCTAAGTTTGTATTGTGACCTATCTTTAGGATTTGATAATGACTTCGAGCCTTTTAGAATATCTCTATTTGTAGAGAGTTTATTATCAGAGTTTGCAATTTTCATTATTTCAGCTAATAGTGGAATAGTGTTGCCTTTTACTCCTGTATTTTCTACTTCAGCGACAATTTTCTCATCATAACTAATTTTTTCCTGTGACGCTCTATTCTGGAGAATAATTAGTTTTCTTGATATTGGGTTCTTATCTTTAATTATCTGACTCCCCAAGCTAGAAATTGTATTAGTTCTTCTTGGTTCTTGAACTTCACTAGGATATTTATATCCAGTATCGAATGATAGTTTTTTTACAGGCATGCCACATGCAATACAGTGACTATGCGAGTCACCATCTTCTATGATTTTACAACCACATTCCTTACAACTTTCTTCATTATTTATTCTATTTTCTTCACTATTTGTACTGGACATTTTATCACCTCTATTGGCCCGAGGGGGAACTATTACCTGTCCCAAATAGGTACTAATCATAGCCGGACTTTGGGGGTAGGATAGAGGGTGTTTAATAATTGTGGAAGAATCAGGTTGAAAGTGTCTGAAAATCTAGTTAATTGGAACTCCCGGATGAACAGATGTTGGTCGGATGAGTTTGAGTTAACAATTATTTTCACGCCAGTCGAACAGATTTATTATACCTTCGACTATATCTCTCAAATTGATATTCTCCTCATAACTGTCAAGAGCTAATTTGACTAAAATTTTCATTTCTTCGTCTATATTTTTATCGATCAAGGTTTCAATAAGCAAGTCAATATCAATCGGCTCTCCATCCGAATCCTTCAATAAATCATTGAGTTTATTTATTGACTCTTTGTAATCTATAGGCATTATTAATCCTCAAAAAAAATCATAATTTCTGATTGGTTCATCGGTCCATATACTTAATCGACCAAACTCTTCCAAGGCTGGAGTCGAATTTTCATTTATCTTAACAGTCTTTTTGAAATGGTCATGACCGAGGACTATAGCCTCATCAAGAATATCCGAGAATATAGAAATAGTCTCTCTATCTGTTGCAGACCAGTATGCATCTCTAGGATGAGTATGGATCCATAATTTGTATGGGATCTCTGAACCTATAGGCGGGGCTAATTCAACACGACCAGCAGTCCCTATATCGACCCAAATTGAAGAATTACTATCATATAAAATGCTGACTTCTTTACCCAGGCTATCAGCTAAATCCCAGAGAGACACCCAGTTTTTTTCTTCGGCAAATCCTGCTAGAGTTTCTTTAATCAATATTGAATTATGATTGCCATTAGATACATCTCTATCTATGTCCGATTGGAGATGAATATTAGGATTGATTGAGGTTTTAGCAATATTTTTCTTAGAATATTGTTTCAACCTAGTTGCAGTACCGAAGCTAATGCTTGAAACCTGAGGCAGAGGCCTTTGAGCATTATCGTCACCAGAAATCATTCGTAAAGATTGGATTAACCATTGAGCCCCATGAGATGCTGCAAGCATGAATCCAAATTGTATATTTCCTGATTGAATAGCCCCTTCAAATTGACATGATTGTGAATCTTGATTAGGAGTTAAATCAGAAATTACATCAATTTCCACAGAGTTATCTAAAGCGATGAAACCATCGCCTAAACATCTCAAATCTAACCAATCTTCTGAGCTCTCATGAACGATTCTACGTGCCTGATGAGAATCTACTGCTACGACCGCTATATCATGAGGAAGCAAATCATCACTAGATTTTACATCCCAGGGACATGGTTGTAATTCCAGTTTAGGACCATCTATGATTGATTTGTCGTTTTCAGACCATAACCTATTGCACAAAGTCATCACTTTCAAACCTCCAATATCTGATGCATTGAAACTTTGATGTGGAAGATTATTTTTTTCCACTATGTCTGAATCATAGATACATATTCTTATGTCTCCAATTTTATTGACTAAATCTCCTCGCTGTAAAGCAGGATAAATCATTGAGATTAAATTCGAACCTATACCTCCCGCTCCAATTACTGCAATTACTAATTCACCATTATTATTCATTTTACCACTCTCTTATTCCTTGGCATTGCACCAAGAGGGTAGTCATTATTCTAAACTACTAAGATAATAAATGACAAGTCATCTATTTTTTTTGAAAATCCGGCACTGAAATTATTTTCTAAAAACCGCCTGTTAAACCCGGCATTATTCGAATAGTTCCAACATCAGCCCAATTAGCATCAGCAACATCTCTTGCTTGTACCATCTGATTGTCTTTGTATATCCAAGATCCCTGATTCACTTCGATAAGATCTAATGTCTCTTGCTTCGTAAGTGAAAGGGATGAATGCCCAGTTCTATCGGCGATTTCTACGTTAGTTCTGATATCATCCATTGACTGTTCCTCCATTTATTCAAGACTTCTACTAGTTTCCCTATTTTTAGTCCGGGCGCAGACAAAAAAGATTTGTCTTAACAGTATATTAACTAAACATTAGATGCCTCTATTCAGATATGTGTTAACATATCTAGATAACTGAGTGAAATATCGTATGCATGATCCCGATGGTAGTTGATGAGGCATTGACCTTAGATGAAGCTTACAAGGAAACAGTCGCTGGTCTGGAAAAGTTAGGATGGAAGGATTTACATCTAGACTCTGGAAGAAGAGGTATTAATGCTAGTTTTGAAGGAGAAAAGGATATTTGGGAACTTCTGATTCATTTCCAGAAAAAAGGTAAATTTGGGATTAGTTCAAGATCGAAGTGGAAAGTCCAGAATAATACTTCAGACTTAGTTCAACACTTGGTAGAAAAAATAAATCAAAATAATTCCAAGCATGATTTTAGAATGAATGATAATGGTTCATTTGAAGTCAAAACTTCAGCGGATATTTTAGAAAGATATGTGTTTATTGACGGTATGAAGAGAGCGATGATTAACAACATCAAGGCGTATGAATCATATGCTAGCATGGTAAAGAGATTTGTGAATATTGGACCAGAATATCTAGAAAAAGAAACTGAAGGATTTAGAGCTTTAGTAAATAGTAAATTTGAGTCAATAGATAACCAAGAAGAGCAGTTAATTCGTCTAGATTTACAAAAGTAGCCAATCGGCGGATTAAATGGGACACGTAGTGTCCCGAGTATATGCAAAAGTCTGCTGAGGCAGGTGGAACGCCGCTAAGAATCATAACTGCGGCGGCTATTTTTGATGGTCATGATGCTGCAATAGGCATATTCAGGAGAATATTCCAATCAATGGGATGTGAGGTTATACACCTAGGTCATGATAGAGGTGCTGACGAAGTTGCTAGAGCAGCAATCCAAGAAGATGCACACTGTGTAGCAATTACTTCATATCAAGGTGGAGCGGTTGAAATGTTCACTCATACCAAACAAATTCTAGATAAATCTGATTTTGGTCATGTCAGTCTAGTGGGAGGAGGCGGAGGAACTATTCTTCCGAATGAAATTCAACATTTACTTGATTCTAATATCGCAAAAATATACTCTCCAGAAGATGGAAGAGAATTGGGTCTCACAGGTATGGTCTCTGATGCAATTGAAAGGGCATCAAAAAATAATCTACTTGACCCTAAAAGATTTGAATCTTTGAAAGAACCTATCAATGCGGATAATCATCCCTCCGTTTCTAAGTTATTGACATTGGCAGAGAATGCTGATGAACAAATGTTCAATCAAATATTAGAAAAAGTTAGATCTTCTGATGGTTCAAAATGTCCAGTAGTAGGTTTGACGGGAACTGGCGGTGCTGGAAAGTCAAGTCTTACAGATGAACTGATGTTAAGGATTCAAAGAGATAATCCTGGAACTAAAATCGCTTTACTTGCTACTGACCCTACTCGTAAGAGAACGGGAGGTGCTTTACTTGGAGACAGAATAAGGATGAACTCACTATCAGATGAGAATCTATTCATGCGCTCATTTGCTAGTAGAGATAGTGGAAGAGAGATTGCTGACTGTATCGGTCGTTCGATTGAAGCCTGTAAGGCAGTAGGATTCGATTTAGTAATTGTAGAAACTAGTGGTATTGGCCAAGGGAACGATGCAATAACAGAAGTGGCCGACCTTTCATTATACGTCACTACAAGAGAATATGGTGCACCCAGTCAATTAGAAAAGTTAGAGATGTTAGATTCGGCAGATATTGTAGTTCTGAATAAGTTCGATAGACCTGGAGCAGAAGATGCACTAGCAGAAATTCGAAAACAATTCAAGAGAAATAGAGAGATGTGGGATGCAGATAACTCAGACCTTCCAGTTGTACCAACCATTGCTAGTCAGTTCGCAGATGCAGGTGTTGACCAATTATGGCAGAAACTTTGCAATTTACTAAATGAGAAATA
>DAJO01000027.1 GCA_002498985.1 Euryarchaeota archaeon UBA257 | reverse complement strand
CAATATCAGAATCAAGGAGTACCCTATAGTTTGAAATTACACTTTCACTATTACTCATATCTCAGTGAAAAGTTCATTACACCGCCGCGTGAATATTCGGTGTCCATGGGAAGAACAATACCGACTTGGAGAAATAGGATGGAGCGCAGAATAGACAGTTGGATGCCCTTTAGGAGGGTTTTGAGACGTTCTGAGCGAGATGAATTTGATCTGATGTTAAAGTCAGTAAGAAGTCGCTCTTCTGCTTGTGGTATGCTTCCTGCTTCAGATGTTCTTGAGCCAGCCTTACTTGTTATGCTAATAGATATTAATTCCAGACTCACCAAATTAGAGGAGGGGGGAAATAGAGATGGTTGAGGGATGGATTCTCGACATATATCAAGATTCCAGTTCTGAAGGGATGGTTGTATGGATTAAATTAGATGATGGGTCGGTTACTAAGCACCTATTCTATTGGTCGCCCATATTACATATTGCAGGTAATTTAGATGATATTGATGCACTTGAAGAGAAACTAAAGGGAATGGAATATCAAACACTATTTGGAGTAATGAAATTTTCAAGAGAAAAGAGATTCAAAAGTCATGAGGCAAATGAGACTTCAGAAGTTCTAGCTATTTCTGTTTCAAGACCTTCTAAACTTAAGCAAGTAGCTGATGTAGTTTCGGCAATTGGTAAATGGAGTAATTTTGATATCTTTTCGGTTGATCCTAAACCTTCTCAAAGATTTCTTCATGATATGAACACGCATCCATTTGGTAAAGTAAGAATTTCAAATAATGAAATAATATCACTCGATAATAGAACTGATGCAAAATGGAGCCATCCTCCATTGAGACAAGCAATATTGAAAGTTAATTGCAAAGATAGGCATGGTAAACGTAGTTCAAATGGAAAAGTCACAGGAATAACAATAATTGATATGGGACTTGTAGGGTCTAATTCCAAGGGAATTCCAATTCATATTCAACTAACTCCCGAACGAGAGCAAGATGAATTTCTCGATGAAATTGAAAGAGCAATACATTGGATTAATCCCGATGTTTTGATTACTAACAAAGGGGATAGTATAGATTTTCCAGCTCTGATAAATATTGCATCTAGACATGGTAGAGAATTAAGACTTAGCAGAAATAAACGTGGCACTAACATTAGGAGAAAAGCGATTACCACATGGAGTTATGGAAGAATACTTCGTTCGGATGCTTATCATGCATTAGAAGGCAGAATACACGTAGATATGGGTTCTTCTTTCATTGGTAAAGAAGGTGGGTTAGAAGGACTTTGTGAGCTTGCAAGAATATCTGGAATCCCTGCTCAAGACCTCTCAAGATTATCTCCTGGTTCTGCAATTTCAGCTATGCAGATAAGACAATCTATGGAAGATGGTGTTCTAGTTCCTTGGAAAAAAAATAGACCTGAAGATATGAAAACAGGGACGCAGATGCTCATATCTGATAGGGGTGGTTTGTACTTAGATCCACAACCGGGCGTACACAAACAAGTGTATGAGTTAGATTTTGCAAGTTTATTTCCAAGTATCATAGCAACCAGAAATATTAGTCCTGAAACAATGAATTGTGAATGTTGTAAAGTTTCAGAAGGTGATAATTTACGAACCGGTAAACTACCTCTCCATCCCGAAAGTGCTTTCAGAGAAATTGAAAGACGTAAACAGTCAACACAAGAATTACAACTATTAGTTCCAGAATTAGGAATGCATACATGCACCAAAAAATATGGATTCTTAGGTAGAGTTGTTGCACCTATTATTGAGAGGCGTAAACATCTCAAATCAAGAAGGAAGACTAAGGGGGATGTTTGGGATAGACGGCAAAATGTTTTGAAATGGCTTCTAGTCACTTGTTTTGGATATACAGGATACAAAAATGCTCGATTTGGTCGTATAGAATGTCATGAAGCGATATGCGCTTGGTCACGTGAGATGATAATAGATGCAATGCATGATGCTGAAGAAGAAGGCTGGGATTGCTTACATGCAATTGTAGATTCTATTTGGCTTGTAGACTTACAGAGTAGAGGTGAAAGAGCTCGTAATGAGTCTATATCTAGATTAATGTCTAAGATAGAGGCTAAATCTGGTATACCAATAGATCTCGAAGATGTCTATGAATGGATTGCATTCGTACCCAATAGAACTACAGGAGTTGGTGCTCTAACCAAATATTTTGCACATGGAACAAAAGGATGGAAGATAAGAGGAATTGAGTTACGACAACACTCAACATGTCAATGGATAAGTGATCTTCAGAAAAATATCCTAGAAGAGTTGCGCACGGGTCCTCCAAAAGAGGCTACTAAACGCTCAATGAAGTTATTTCATCAAGAAATAACTAAACTTAAGAAAGGTAAAATTCCTCTATCTGAACTTATTTTAGGAAGAAGAGTTAGGAAAAAAGCTGGAGAACATAAAGTATTGAATTTGACAGCTGCAGCCCTACTTAGAGAGCTTGATTTAGGGCAAAACACATATCCTGGTAGGAAGATTAGATTTGCTGTTGTAGGACAGGGAAGAAGGAATCCTCCCGATAGAATCAGAATGTCATCAGAGATTAAATCAGGAAAGCAGTCTATAGTAGGACAAAGGGGCGATATTAGTTACTATGAGGCACTTGCTTTACGTGCAGCTTCGGCACTACTATCTCCATTTGGATTATCTGAGGAAGAATTAGCTTCAGGAGGATCGGTCCAAACGACTTTGGATATGTGGTCAGGGACTGTAAAGTCTTGAAGAGAAACTTGTGAATCTCTCTTTACTAGTGGTTCTGCAGTCATACCTATTGAATGTAATTTTGCTGTAATTGCACCTTTTGATTGTGAAAGAATTGTGAGTCTGTCACTCGCAGCATTCTTTAAATCCAACTTCATTGATTTGGATAGATATGGTTGCGCTTGATAGTTGACTGTTACTACAACTAATGAATTCCATTTATTCGCCATACTTTGAATATGAGCTAGGGATTCTTTGAGCATAGCAGAACCTTCAGCATGCTTTACTTGAGTATCCGCAAACATAGATGCTAAATCAGAAATAACAATCAATCTCCCTTTGACTAAATCTTCATCATCAACCTCAGAATCTAGTCTTTTGACTATTTGTGCTATTTGATGGGCAGTGAATCCCCTACAAGCATGTAAATTATCCAAAGCCTCTATTCCACGTTTTTTATGTGCTAAAGGCCGTATTAGAGTAGAAGGGTCCAGTCCCATACCTCCATCTATCCAATGTACAGGCCTTCCTTTGGCTAATTCATCACATATCATATATCTAGTAATATATCTTGTGGAGCGTTTTGAACCTTCTATTAGTAGCATATTTCCAACTTCTGGACTAGGGAGTTTTGATTTGAGGAAACGTATTCCCCATGATACATTTTGCTGCTCTTTGGTCATAGTAATGATATAGATTATCTCGGCGGTATGATGAACTTTTCTTTGAAATATACAATATTACAGTATTCTCATAAGCAGAGGTATTAAGATTATATTCACTCGTTGATTCGGGGGAAAAATGAGTAAGTTAAAGACTATGATTATGGCATTAATTATGTTGACATCAATACTATCTGGATGCACTTCTTCGGATATTTCTTCCGATGTAACTGACCTGAAATCCATTGATTTGTATCTAACTCAGAGGGTA
>DAJO01000053.1:28066-37284 GCA_002498985.1 Euryarchaeota archaeon UBA257 | reverse complement strand
CCAGTAGAAATTGGACTTGAACTTGTAAAATTGAGAGACCTATTAAGTCTTGCAGGACCATCAGATTTAGTTGAATTAGATTACGATGAGGCAATAGGAGCTATTAACGTCAGAGTTGGTGCAGTACACCGTATACTTAGAGGGTTAGATACATCGACAATGAATGAGCCAAAAATGCCACAACTGTCATTTGATAGCAGAGCGACAATAGATGCTTCCAAGCTCTCGAACGCTCTCAGAGCAGCAAAGTTTGTTGGAGAATTAGTTGACCTAAGTCTAGATTCAAACCAGATGAGTGTTTCAGTAACTGTGGAAGCCGGAGAATCAGTAAACGTTAGATTCGATGCAGGAGAACTTAGTGAGTTAGTGGCGCCAAACCCTACGCAATCAACATACTCATTACAGTTCTTAGATCCTCTAACAAGAAAATTAGCAAGTGGATTAACTGATTCAATTACTTTAGAATTTCAAGATAAATACCCCTTAAGACTTACATGGAATAGTAATGAAGGCGGGGCTAGTTGGGTATATTTCCTAGCTCCAAGAGTTACTAATGACCCATGATTAATCATCGATGTTATTGAAAGTGTAGGCGCTTACGGTAAGCCGTGAGTGAACCTTCAGTTACTGTCATTATTCCCAGTGTTAGGAATCATGAGGAGTTAGATATTGTACTAAAAGGTCTGAAAAAACAGACTTATAGTGGACAAATCGAAACAGTAGTTGTTGGTCCAACAAATGATCCTGGAAAGGACGTCAGTCTAGAGAACAATATTCGATTCATTGATGACGAAGGTTCGAGAACTAGAGCTGATGCATGTAACATAGCAATAAAATCTACAAGTTCGGAACTGATACTATTCACTGATGATGATGTTATTGTTCCAAAAGATTGGGTTAAGAAATTAGTTTCATGGTTTGAAGATGAGGAAGTGAGTGGAGTTGGGGGACCTAATTTTGCTCCAGTTGATGAATCCACAATGTGGCAGCAAGTAATTGATGTTGCATTCTGTAGTACAATATTTACTGCTGGAACTAATTATGGTAAAGTAGGTAAGAAAGACCTAGATGAAGTCAATCAACTTCCTGGAGTTAATTGTGCTTACAGGCGCTCTGTTCTAGAAGAAGTAAATGGATTTGATGAAGGCGCTATTGGAGCGGAAGATGTTATGCTTGATCATAGGATAAGAATGACTGGAAAGAAATTATGGACCGATAGAACTGCTATAATGTGGCATAGAAGAAGGGACCTTTCAAGAGTTAAGAAACAAATTAGGAACTATGGGCTTGTTAGAACTTTGGCTAGTCACGAATACCCCGAACTTAGAGCACCAACACATACAGCAGTTGCATTTTTTCCTCCAATAGTTATAGCAGCATTTGGGTTCTTTTTTTGGGGCCTAGTAAATGGAGGATTGGCATGGCCTGATTTCTGGGATATTCGATTATCTACAGTACCTATGGGGCTACCTAGATTAGGAGTTCATACATTACCAACACTAATTTTATTGTACAATCTATTAGCATGGTATGGATCTTGGAAAGGCAACTCCCCCAGTAAATCAAAGAAGACCATCTTTCTTTCATCAATAGCAACTTACACTTTACATTGGAATTATGGAATGGGAGTAATAACCGGTTGGATTAGAATCTTAAGAGGGAAATCGGGTCTTCAGATAGATGATAGATCGCGTTAAATTATTTTCATCTTATTACAATTGTTTCCTACTCTCCAAGATTTAGTTCTTGGCCTCCAGAATATAACAGTAAATACACCAATAAATAATCCACCGAATACTAAATTTAGCCAACCCTCTGAAATATACCCTGTACTAGCATTGAAGTATGCCCAGATAAAAGAAGGAATTATTCCAATTATTAATGAAATAAGCAACTCCTCAAACAATAAATTAGATTTATCTGAGGACTCGGGTAATTTGGGAGCCGAAGAATCATAATTCCAAACCTTTGTTCTTTTAACCAAACGCAAATATTTACATCCTTCACCTTTAGGAATGGAAGTGATTGAAGGAGTTCCGTTGCTCCAGGTTCGTGAAACTTTCATTAACCAATTTTCCTCAATAAATGGTCTCCCATCACAATATTTAGACCAATAAGAACCACGAATTCTATCCGATAATTCTTCAACTTCGTTTTCTCCAGAAATTAGTTTCTTATCCATTGCAAGAGACCATTCAGATTCAGAAGCGACAAAACAATCTTCATTTTGTAAGGCAAGTTCTGCAATTTCATAATTTACAGGAAAAAAGGATATTTCGAAACTATAGTTGGTTTTTATCTCATGCCGAGGCCCGATTCCTCCAAAGAGAACTGAACGATTATCTGAACCTATGAATACTTTACCTGGTTCGACAGTTACCCATTGAATTTCCAATTTTATCCCACCTAGGGTTCAATTTCTCCAGTTTGTATTGACCATTGAGACGCATAAACACTTTCATTTATGAGTAGGTCTTCATGCTTACCTCTTTCAACAATTGCTCCATCAACCATTGAAATTATTTCATCAGCATTTCTGATGGTAGCAAGTCTATGAGCCACTGCTATTGTAAGTCGGTTCTTTTTACCATTTGAACCGCCGAAAAGTGACTGTTGTATCCTCTTCTCAGTTTCAGCATCTAATGCCGCACTAGCTTCGTCTAAAATTAGAAGATCCGGGTCATTCAATAGAGCCCTAGCAAGGCTAATTCGTGCTCTTTGTCCTCCAGATAACATCACTCCTCTATCACCCACCATTGATTCTAGTCCATCAGGTAATTGAGAAATAAATTCTGATGCACCCGCCATATCTAGCGCATTGAAAATTTCCTCATCCGTAGCATCTCTTGCATAGGAAACATTTTGCTTGATAGTACCGTAAAAAAGGAATGGGTCTTGAGATACAAATCCAATTTTAGACCTTACAGATTTTATGGAATAATTATTGATGTCTTTTCCATTAATGAGCACTTTACCATGTTGTGGTTCATAGAATCTCTCAATTAACTTCAGTATTGTACTCTTACCTGCTCCTGTATGGCCCATTACTCCCAAGAATTCTCCAGAAGAAACCTTCAAATCTATTTTGTTAAGTACATTTGATTCAGAAGAAGGATATGAAAAGGATACATCCTCAAAGGAAATACTTTCAATTGGCTCCTCAAGTGTTAGTGCATCCTCCTTGTCATAAATCGAAGGTTCAAGATCAACAACTGCGAAAACTCTGCGTGAAGCAGCCTCTCCTTTCTGTAATTGATTTAGTAACATACCTAGAATCCATAAAGGCATAGTCATTCTAGTAGATATCAGTAAGAATGTTACAAACTCGCCCACACTTATTTGACTGGAACTCATTAGCCATCCACCAGCTGAAACTAATAGTCCGAATGAAATACCTGCTACAATATGAAACCCAGGGATAAAACGATTTCTGATGAAAGCTGCTTCTATAGCTTGGTCACGATAATTGCCACTTTGTCCCTCAATTCTAACTCTTTCAAAATCACTGGCATTATATGCTTGAACCACAGTAATTCCAGATAATACGTTTTCTAATATTGCTACTATTCCGCCTGTACTTTCTCTTTGCTGACGATACTTTCTCTGGACTCTGGTAGAAAACCAAATAACCATAGGGACAATCATGAATAATGGCCCAAAGAGAATCATACAAAGTGTTGGAGACATCCAGAAAAGAATAACAAATGCGGTACTAAGGGTTGTTATTATCCTGATTATACTAGTAGTTGAATCTGAAATAATATCTTCCAACTGTGCTACATCAGCAGATAGTACAGACATCAAGTTACCAGTCTGTCTGGTTTCAAAATATGATGCCTCCATATCCATCAAAGATTTTGTAGCATCCATCCTAATATCATGCTGAGCTTTGTAAGCTATTGACTGCCAAAGTTGATTGCTTAGACCTTGGAAAATTGCAAGAAAAACGAATGATGAAAAGATAAGTAAACCAAAACCAAGCTCTGTCGACTCGATTGGTCCTAGATTAGGTATTGAATCAAGTGTAACAATTCTTTCAATTCTTGAATTAGTAAATTGAGAGTTATCTGGATTATAATAATCGGCTGCCATACCTATTGCAATGAAGGGGACAAGATCGAAAATTCTAGCGCCAATATTTGCTAAAAGACCGCCTAGGGCTCTCTCCCAATATCTAGTCACATAAGGCAAAATTCTCCAAATTTTGCGACCCACGATTTGCTTCTCTTCAACAAGGTCAGAAGCATCTTTACTGATTGACGATACTATGATCTCCTTAGCTGGAGCTTGGCCATTGGCTTTCGACATGTTCCGCGGGAGAACAAGTAGTGTTTGAATGCTTCACTATACAAGTTTGTTTTGGTGCGCCCGCCGGGATTTGAACCCGGGACATGAGGTTGGAAACCTCAGGTGATAACCCCTTCACTACAGGCGCGTTATCTATCCGAGGATATGACCTTTCTAAACTAGTTCGGTTACATCCGTTCAAATGTTATTACCATATCCGAGGTTTATGCTTGTGCGCCAAAGAGTTGGAATTCTGTTGATGATTCTATTTTTACCCATAAATGGGCCATTACTAAGAATCGGCATTCAAGAAATAATGGATAAGCCAGTTCCAATTGGAGAGTTCTATTTCTTTACTCTCTGCGTAATTTTATTCTTATTAGGTGGAGTAATGACTTTCACACCTAAATTAAAATCTCCTTTTTAGGAATAGAGAATTTTGGGCCAATTAGAATGGATGTTTTCTACAATTTCATAGATCTTATCTTCAGAATATCCCGATTCACTCAATTTTTCAATTAACTGATTAGTTCTTTTTGGTATCGTTTTCGGACCAAGAACAGCTCCTGGACGATTTTTATCATCTAGAAAGTCTGTTTCCATTCCCCAGTATGAATTACAATTAGGTAAACTTTCTACAATCTTAGAAATACTATCTTTACCTACACTAACAGTTACACTCAAACCATGAGTAAAATGTGTACTAATATTAGCAGGAGCATAATGTCTGATTGCTAGATGCCGGGGTAAACTCGCCTTATCGCATAATTTTGCTAAATCAGAATATGTTTTCTCGCCATCATCTTCCACGTGAAGTTGAATACTGATTTTGGCTTCTGCAGCTAATTTCATAATTTCTAATAATAAATTATTCGCTGCATCCCATATTTCCAAACTCACGGGATAATGCGGCCGTCCTACTTCCCCTAGACAAACTGCTTCTCCTGTGGAAATATATTGTATAGCTAACTTAACTGCTTGTAAGTGTAAAGATGTAGATTCTTGCAAACCAATTGTATGTATTTGTTTCTCCCAAGATACAGGATGTGGTCCCAGAATTACTGAGACTTTAATTCCAAACTTTTCTCTAATTTCTCTTGCCATTTCAATAGTATCGTCATATGCAGATTGATAATCAGATATTGTCGAAGGTAAATTCGAAAAATTCGGTTTATGTACTAAATTAATTCCTGTACCTCCAGAATTAATAAACTCAGAAACTGCATCAAGATATCTATTATTACGGTCTAAATGCATATGTTGGTCTATTATTGGCCCTTCCCATCGGCCGTGATTAAACATATTCTCACGCCAAAGCGCCCTCATCATCTAATTGTGATGACCAATGTCTAATGGCCATCTCTGCAATCCTTTTCGAAGTCTGTTTCAAGACAATACCATGACCATTATTGAATAATAAAATACTGCATTTATGCCTATCTGCATTAATTCTAAGAGCACCAATCCTAGAATCAAGATTAATCTCTGCAAAACGATCTGCAGCTAAATCGATTAATACTGCCCTACCTATGGAAAAGCGAATAATCATCTCACCTGACTCGACTAATAACCATTCATCTGACATTCCAAGAGTTAGTAATAATTCTTGTACCGCCAAACGTGCTACTTCGCTTCTTGAAATACCATGAACTAATACAGAACCCTCCGGTTCAATTACTAAAGTTGCATGAGGATTTTCATGAATAATTACAACGAATTCTCCTGACTTAACGCCTCTACCTATGCTAACCGCTTCTTCATGGTCAATTGGTTCAGAGGGGGTAAAACGAAAGGTCTGTGTTTCGACATCAAGATTAATTTTAGTTTCATCCATAATCATTCCTCCGGAGTTATCTCCTCAACATTCGTACATGAACTAATCGCTTTCCTTATTGAAGGTAACCACGCTTGGTGAATAGGTACCATCAAAGTTAATCCATCAGATTTAGGATCGCTAATATCGTGATTCCTAAGATTTGCTAAAGCACCTCTGATTCTAGAAACAAATCTCTCATCTCTAAGATTTTGTAATTCCTCAGAAATACCTCGCTGCTCTTCTATCCACCACGTCAAACAGGAAGCAGAAGCAGCACCTAAGTCTGCATTGACTAACTTGGAACTTGTGACTGATTTAATTGCATCCTTTCTAATTTTTTTCCATCTCCTACCAGTTGTCAATGTCAGAATTAAATTTGAATAAGTGACTTGTTGATCAGCACTTTTTATCTGCCAATCAACCCAATTTTCATCTTCAAGATTGGGTTCAATTGCATAAATTGGTAGTCCCCCTCTTGTATTCTTAGCATGTAAAAGTAAGCGTAATTGTTCTGGATCTGGGATGACGGGGCCGTCTAATTCCAATTCATTCAAATCAGTCATCAAACGACCTAAGACGGTACCTGATGCAATGGCAGAATCTCTATGTACCCCTGGACTCTCTTTCTCTTGTTTATCTTCCATTATCCATGATTGAAGGTCTATTGAGGATGTTAAAAATGCTACACCATGAAAATTAGAATGAGAACGTAACTTAACCGGCATTCGAATACAAGGGATATGAGGCCAAAAAATGATTTTCCCGCCATCTGGGTCATCAAAATGAAACTCCTCCCAAACTAAGGCTGGCATATTCATAACCCCTCCGAAACGGTACCTAGGATTGAATACAACGGTCTGAAAATGTCTCAAATAACACAAAATAATATGATGGGTTCAAGTTTGATGAGGATTTGAGAGGGACGATAGACATGAACGAGGCCTATTCAACAGACCCTGTAATTCAACTAAATGAAGTGTTCCCAGGGGACACAAATGCGCTAGATACATTATTCGGAGGAAGATTAATGTCAATCATGGATACTGCTGCTGGAATGGCAGCTTCTAAATTTGCTCATAGAAACTTTGTTACTATCTCTGTTGATGCATTGAAATTTAGAAGACCTGCGTATCAAGGAGATGTGATTAGAACTACTGCAAGAGTTGTTTGGACATCACCTAGAACTGCTGGAATACATGTAATATCATGTAGGTTATCTAGATCTGAATGGGTGGGGGAAGAAATATGTTCTGGATTCTTCTTTATGGTTGCAATAGATAGAGATATGAAAGCAATAAATATACCACAATTTGAACCGAAAACTGATGAAGAGAAAGAAATGTGGAACTCTGCACAAAAAGCTAGAGATGCTATGAGTTAATCAATTTGCTAATTCGATTCACCGTTCCTTTCAACAAGGGAAGACTCTTCGGATAATTATGCCTGTACTCAATGTTGCCTTCGTTGGTTCAGAATCCTTAGCAAGAAAAATTGCTAAAAAAGGAGATGTCAGAGATATTGAGTCTTATGTTTTCAAGGAAGAAAAAAATGGTGAAATGAGAATTATTTCATTACTAAGACCTCTGAAACATCCTGAAAAAATTAGGCCATTACTTTCAGTCTTAAATGTTGCAAAAATAGGAATTATTGAAATATCAAAGGTGGATGCCGCATTAGGAGAAATTTGTGTATCATTTGGATGCGCTAATATCAATGAAGGATTAGTGATAATTAATCCTCAAGATGGAGAATGGGTAGACCCTGATCAGGTGAGAATTATTCTAGAACAATCTGGATTGAAGAACTGGCAATTATTCGAGCAGTTGCCAGATGAACACAGTATTCGCGAGAAGTTATATTCTTTCATGGACATCATTGAAAATCAAAAATCATCTCTAATTCTCCCCGTTGACCAATTTTTTAATGTAAAGGGAGTAGGGTTGGTAGCAATAGGTTACGTGCAATCTGGCTCTGTATCAAAACATGATTCAATTCAAGTACTTCCTGCAGATGAAAATGGAATTGTTCGCAGTTTGCAAGTCATGGATGATGATGTCGACATTGCCGTTTCTGGAGATAGAGTTGGTTTAGCAATAAGAAATCTAAGAGAGGAAGCACTTCATAGAGGCTGTATGATTGTCCATGCTGATTCAAATGTATTGAATAAAAATATATCCTCTACATTTACTCTTAACAAAGCACCATTTCAAAAAAGAGTTCTTCAAATTGGTGACGTGATACATGCTGCAGTAGATATGCAATTTATTGTGGGTAGAATAAAGAATATTGAAGATTCGAAACTAACTGTTGATTGGGAAATTCCCCTATGGACAAGGAAAAAATTTAGTCCTCCAATAATTATTACTCAACTAGATGCAGGTCCGATGAGAATTATCGGGACCACTGTTTTACAATAAAACGGCATCTCAAAAAAACCTCAATAAGTAACATGAATTTATGCTCAACAAACCGAGTTATTATATCGTTAATGAGTAACTCGCGTGCTGGATGCACACGTTCGGGCGTAATGCCCGACCGGATGAGGGAGAGTCGGCAACGTTCGGCAACCTCTCTTTGGTTGGGGTAAGGGGTAAGTTCAGGATTGAAATAACCCAGCGTCAGCTAATACTTTCTAACGATGTAAGAAAAGGAATAAAATTAGATTTAGCATCTATCTCAAGAACAAGGAGCATCGATATTCCTACAGTCCCTAGCGGTGTAATAGTCTGGGGTTCGGCGGCTTGCTATCTAGGAGCTACAATACTAATTCCACCTTTGGGATATGCTGTTTCTCTATTAGGTGGACTTTCTGTTCTATCCCATTTTATCTTCAAAACTCCAGCACTAGTGATAGAAACTAATATTGGAGATAGACATATCATCCAATCAAGATTAAACGATCAAGAAGTATTGTTAAAAGTTCACATGATGATTGAAAAAGTTAGTAATGGTCAATCAGTTAGAGATGCAAAAAATAGTATGGAAAGGGAGTTTAGTTACCAAAATAAAGAGAACGTAATTCCTAAAGCACTTTTGAACGCTCCTATAATTAATGAGTTAGTACCTGAAGTTAGAGAGGAAATACAAGCAGTTGAAAGTTTTGGTAATATAAGCG
>DAJO01000053.1:18682-28020 GCA_002498985.1 Euryarchaeota archaeon UBA257 | reverse complement strand
AAGAAGCAATTATTGAGAGCCAATTTAGTACATCAATACCTGAGATGAAGCATAATGAAGTAGAAGGAGTATCTTCTGCTTATGAGCAAACTTGGGGCAGGAATGAACCACATTGGTATAATGAGAAGAAACCTATTAGTCGCTTAGAATCATCTTTGGAAGATGTTACAGAAACAATGGAGACAGATCTCTTCGGATTTAATTTTGGAGAAGGGGGGCTATTTGATTCAGAACCTGCTAAATCATCATCCGATGAACCAGTAAACTATTCATCTCCAGAGAAAAATACCATACCTGAACAATATACTAAGAATCATCAGCGAAATAGTGAACCTATAGAATCAATATTTGGTACAGAATACCCTATGGAGGAAATGAATTCAAGAAGAAGTATGTCAAGTGCTGAGATGATCAGAGTTGCTAATGGAATGAACCGTAGCCCTGTAAGTAGTTTTTCAAATTCAATGCCCTTACCAGAACCTACTGATGAAGCTGTTAGAATTGAATGTAAACCAGGTTTAGTAAAGAGGGCTAAAGCACAACAATCATTACATAGAAAAGCAGAGATTATTGCATCCTTACCTGCACCCACGAATTTAGGAGAATTTCCAGGATTATCTAGAATGGCTAGTTCTTATGAGGAAGGAAGACTCTCAGTAAGGAAACTGCCAGTTAAGAGAAAAAGAGTCGGATTGATTGAAAGGTTACTAGTCCCAAGATATCGCAGCTATGAAAGAAAGTCTGTAGATTATTCGACTGAATATGGAGATCCCGATGGAGTTGAAGTAAGTTCAGGAGCTAGATTTCAGTCTAAGCAACATCTTAGAATTAGAAGTGACCAAGAACACCAAGCAGATATTAATAATAGAATCACAAGAATAAATTCTACTGAGCCGTCAACAGCAAAGGATGCATTGGATAGAGTAGTAAACAGAGTTTCGAGAGGAGAGGAACATAGTCCGACTGAATTAGGAAGTGAACAGCCACTTCTAAGATTTAATCAAATGCGTAGGACTTCAAACAGTAATGAAAAAGGCCACCTTAAGGGTATTAAAAGATTGAATTAGGTTAATCCTACTATTCTTCTATATCTATCTACTCGAGCATGATATTGTCCACGTTCTAACTTCGAAATATTGGAACAACCTAATCCACCTAAAGTAAATGATGCGGTTACTGTAGCATGAACTAGTGCATTTCGGATGACCTCTATATCATTTAGTGCACCATCTCTTCCTGAGATATTTGCCAAAAATGCTCCTGCAAATGAATCGCCACATCCAGTTGGATCAACTACATTGCTTATCGGATATGCAGGTAAAGAAATTAGTCCGAAAGGAAATTTACCAATTACGCCCCCACTTCCTCTTTTTACAATTATACATCTAGGTCCTGGACCTGCATGCTCTCCACCAAATAATGCTGCTCCTGACTGGATTGAACTAATAGCTCGAGGTAGCACTTCGTCACCAGCAATTGCACAAACTTCTTCTTCGTTTAGTATAGCTATATCCACTTTACGAAGTGCTTCAGACAATTTGACCTTTTCAGTATTAATCCATAACATGAAACTGTCTAAAGCAGTAATTACTGCACTAGGGCATTGGTCAAGAACTGACACTTGGGTTGCAGGATGCGTATTAGCACAGAACAAAATCTCTGGTGTAGTCCAAGAGTTAGGAACTTCAGGGTCGAAATTTTCTAAAACATTAACGTCGGTAGAAATTGTTTCAGCATCTTCCATCGAACCTAAATATCTACCCGACCAACGGAATGTATCCCCCTCTCTCATTTCAACACCAGCTAAATTTAGACCAACTGATTCTAATCTTAGTTGATCAGAGGGGGAAAAATCATTACCGACAGCGCTGACTATTCCTATATTTGGATTATTGGAAATGTCATCAGACCTGTGGAAAGCAGCAGAAAAACCGGCATAAGTCGCTGCGCCTCCTAGAAGATCTGAGCCTTCGGCTTCAGGAGTAGAAATATCATCGTAACCTATACTACCAACAATCACTATATCCAAAATCTAGCCCCCCGAAAGTAGGTCTGGGTGATTTTCGAGATAGTGAATAGTAATATTTCTTTTACGGAAATCACTTTCAGATAGAATAGCTTGATGTAAGGGTATCAAAGTATCAACGCCCAATAACTTAATTTCACGTAAAGCAGCATTTAACTTCGAAATGGACTCCTCTCTTGTTGGCGCCCAAACAATCAATTTTGCAAGAAGACTATCAAATGATGCAGGCATATCATACCCTGTATGGGCATGAGTATCAATTCTTACACCTGGGCCTCCGGGCCAGTGGCATTCCCATAATTTACCAGGAGAGGGAGACAAAGTAACAGGATTCTCTGCATTCAAACGTACTTGAATGGCATGTCCTCTAATTAGAACATCATCTTGAAGTAACTTTATTGGCTCACCAGATGCAACTCTTATTCCCATCGATACTAAATCAGTCCCTGTTATCATTTCAGTTACTGTATGCTCTACTTGGACTCTAGGATTAACTTCTAAGAAATAGAAATCACCTTTAGAGTCTCTTAGGAACTCAAAAGTTGCTAGACCACAATAACCCACTGCTTTAGCTCCGGCAACAACCTTATTTCCAATTTCATTCCTTATTTCTTCGGATAACCAAGGACCTTCTTCGAGTATTTTTTGATGTCTTCTTTGTATTGAACAAAACCTCTCACCAAAATGTATGGCATCTTTACCATCACCAAGTACTTGAAATTCAATATGCTGGGCTCCTTGAATAAACTTTTCCAGAAATACTCTATCATCTCCAAAAGCAGACAACGCTCGACCCTGACACAATTTCATTGCAGATTCAAATTCATGTGCTGACTCCACTACTTGCATTCCTATTCCTCCGCCTCCTGCGGCTGCCTTGATAATTACTGGGAAACCAATATCTGTAGCAATCAAGGATGCTTCTTCAGGATTAGAAATAGGACCAGGTGAACCTTTCGCTACAGGTAGACCTGCCTTGACCATGGCTTCTCTAGCAGTAATCTTGTCACCTAATAATTTTAGTACATCTGAACTTGGACCGATAAAAACAATCCCTTCTTCAGATAATCTTCTTGCGAAAGTTGGATTTTCTGCGAGGAAACCATATCCTGGATGTACTGCGTCCGCTCCAACATCCTTGGCAGCAGTAACTATTGCTTCGATATCTAAATATGATGCTAGAGGATCATCACGAGGAATGAAAACCGACTCATCTGCTAATCTTACAGGTGTAGAAATACGGTCTTCACGGCCATAAATCATAACTGCTTCAATACCTAATGAATGTAATGAACGGATAATTCTCAGGGCTATTTCACCACGATTCGCAATGAGGACCCTCCTAAACATTATATTATGGCAAACAAAGACACACTATGATTGCATCGGAAAAAGAACATTAATTTTGCAGATTAATATACATCTCTCAAATATCGTTTTTCTTTTTTCATCATCCCATCTTCAACAAATGATTTTGCATCTTCAGGGCTCATTTCACCATGCTCGGAACAAATATCAATCAATGTTTGATGGACGTCCTTTGCCATACGTGATTTATCTCCACAAACGTAGAAGTATCCTCCACCCTCAATCCAATTCCAAATTTCAGCGCCATTCTTTTTCATTAAATGTTGGACATAAACTTTCTCAGAACCGTCGCGAGACCACGCAAGGTCGTGCTTGTCTAGTATTCCACGCTCTTTCCAATCATCCATTTCCTCTTTGTAGTAATTTTCTCCTGATTCGGTCCAATCACCAAAAAATAACCAATTTCTTCCACCATCTCCATTAATATCTCTTTGCTGTAAAAAGGCTCTAAATGGTGCTATCCCAGTCCCTGGTCCGACCATTATGCAATCTGTATCTCCATTTTCAGGAAGAATAAATGACCTTGTAGGAGACATAAAAACTCCTATTGGAGTTTCACCAACTTCACATCTGTCAGATAAATAGCCAGTTGTTAGTCCAGCTCTATTCCTATCATGGTAACTATACCTTACTATTCCAACCGTTAAATGTACAGTACCAGGTTCATGATCTGGACTGCTAGCTATTGAATATAGTCTTGGCTTGAGCCTGTCCATTCCATCAATAAATTCTTGCGCAGTAAATGCAATATTACTAAAGTCTCTGAGAGTATCGATATAATCTCTAGTCCAAATGTAGTCTTCCATTGCTTTAGGGTCAGAAGTTAATTCATTCCAAAGTTCTTCTGAAGGATCGTTTGGAGACATTATCTGAGAATAACCCGAAGGGATATCATTGATTTCTCCAGAGCCTTCCCAACTAATTACAGAACTACCATCAGATGTTGAAACTCTATCACGACCAACAATTTTAATCTCGATTGAACCGTTATCAGTTATCACTTTCGAGCCTAAATTCTCAATCCATTTTTTTGAAACTCGATGAACTTCATATCTGTTAGAGAGGGCTTCGCGTAAACTACAAACTCCGAGATTTGTTTCAACTTCTTCATCTCCCGAGAAACCTCCCAGAGCGAGAAGATCAGAAACAGTTTCAGGTGGGCAAATTGGGATTACTCCCAATGCATCTCCTGCTTTATATCCAAGACCAGAATCTCCCAAGTCGAAAACAATATGTCGAGTTTCTTTACCTGAACCCTCGCCATTAAGAACGTAGTTTTCTGATAAATAAGACGTATATGGATTTTTAGCACTCCATTGAGAATTAGTTGTAGACATCATAAAACCCCGAATTGATTATACTGTCCGAGTTGAAACATGTTTATGAATAGATGCTGAAGAAGAGTTGAAGTTCAATCATCTTCGAAGCGATTAAGTCAAGTCTTAGATATATAGTCGAGAGCCATGATTCGCATCGACTTCTTGGGTACTGGCAATGCTTTTACACCTTCTGGGAGGCTACATGCATTAACTCTAATAGATGGGAAAATTTTGATTGATACACCTCCAACACTAATTACCCAACTTCGAAGAAAAGGCTTGAAAACATCTGAAATTGAATATTTATTATTTACTCATTGGCATGCAGATCATACATTTGGATTTCCGTTCTTTATGTTGGAAAGAAAATATATCTCCGATCCAAAACGAGAAAAGGACCTGAAAATTTATCTAAGACCAGGGGGTAAAGAAAAGATTTCAAATTTATGCAATATAGGTTTCCCAGGAAGCTTAGAAGATGTTGAAAAAATGGCCCATTGGCATGAGGAGGAAATGTGTGAATTAGCCGGTACTAATTGGAGTTTTGAAAGATTTCCTGTTTGTCATACGCCAGAAACCGACCCTCATGGCTACGAACTGACCCATAATACTGGAATCAAAGTATTGCATTGTGGAGATTCTGGCCCTTGTGAAGAGATTGAAAGTAGAGCAGAATCTGCAGATGTTGTGATTCTCGAAATGGGAATGCCAGATATAGGGAAATTTCCTTATCATTATACACCGAGTGATGTAATTAATTTCTCAAATAAATTTCCTAAAAGCTTGGTTTTAGTTACGCATAATTTTGCTAGTTCAAAGAATATTTCAGAAGGATTTAGAGTTCCGGAATTACCAAAAGAAGTTTATCAGTTAGAAGACGGGGATGCAATCGAAATTAATGAGAATGGTGAAATTAAAATAATTAATAATAGTTGATTAAATGTTAATTTCTAAACAAATTGAAAACCAAGAGTTGATTCATTTAATAATGACTTTGTAGATGAAATCTAACCCTCACCTCACTTTAGTTTGGAATCACTTATTACCTCTAAGCGTCTCGTCAAGAATCCCCATTGTCAAGCGACCTCTCAGAGTGTGTCAATAGTGCATTGGAGAATGTGCAGAACAATGGTGAGTAGAAATGGACGGGAATATTTTTGAAAAAATACTCGGACAAGATTCATTATTTATAGATCGAAAAGCGTTTGAACATGCTTTTGAACCAAGCAATCTCCCACACAGGGAACAAGAAGTCGATGCTCTAGTACGGAATTTAGTTGATGCCTTAAATGGCCATATTCCATCAAATATGCTACTTTATGGAGTACCTGGTTCTGGAAAAACTGTAGTTACAAGATTCGTACTCGGTCAATTACTTGAGAAAGGAAAAGAAATGGGCCATCCAGTTCAAACCTATGAGATAAATTGTAGAAATGTTGATACAAAATATAGAGTGGTGCAAACACTAGCTAGCCAATTAAAACAGAGAGGAGACTACCCTATTCCATTTACTGGTTGGCCAACCGATAGAGTTCTTGAAACCTTAATTGAAAGGATGGATAGAGCAGGAGGAGTACATATTTTAGTTTTGGATGAAATTGATAACTTGGTAGCAAAAGCCGGTTCAGATCTACTGTACAGTTTAACAAATATGAATACATTATTGAAACATGCTAGGTGCTGCATTATTGGAATCAGTAATGACCTCAACTTCACACAAGAACTTGACCCTAGGGTGAGTTCGAGATTGAGTCAAGAAGATGTTGTTTTCCACCCTTATGGTGCTGAAGAAATACAAGATATCCTACAAGAAAGAGTAAAGATGGGATTGAAAAATAATTCACTGGAAGTAGGAGTAATTCCTCTATGTTCTGCTTTAGCCGCTCAAGAACATGGTGATGCGAGGAGAGCTTTGGACTTGTTGAGAATATCAGTACAGAAAGCGGAACAAAGATCCCAAGGTAAAGTTGATCCAAAGCATGTACGTTTAGCCCAGTCACAACTTGAACACGACCAAGTCACTCCAGTCTTACGAACCCTACCTTTACATCAGAAATTAGTATTATTCTGCATAATAATTAATGAAGAAAATGGCTTAAGAAATATTTCAACGGGAGAGATTTTCAGAACCTATTCAGAAGCCTGTATGAAAATTAATATTGAAGGATTGACTCCGAGAAGAATTTCTACATTGTTAAATGAGTTAGACACACTGGGATTAATTATGGCAAGAAATGTAAGTAAGGGAAGAGGCGGAAGGAGTAAACAAGTAAATTCCGCTATACCAAAAGGCATTGATTCAATTAAGACTTTGAGTAAAAATGAGCCTCTTATCGAAGAAGCATCTCAAGGAAAGTACATGTTACAAGGAAGACTGTAAGTTCAGTTGATAAATGAAAGCGTTAAACCAAAAGGGTAAGTCGCCGGTTGTGATAAACATGGTACAGACAGACTGGAAAGAGGCCCTAACAAAGCCAAGTAATATGATATCAACTGCTGCATTAATGCTAGGTGTGTGGATTATTTTGTTATCTCTAGTCAATATTTTTGGAGGTGGTGCAGGTCAAGCAGGAAATAAAGTTGCATGGATTGGATTTATTGGAATTGGAGGAGAGGCTTTTGTCCCTTATGACGATGGATTTATCCTAGATGATGCGATTTTTGCGATTTTAGGGATCATAATGATTGCTACTGGAATGAGAAATCAGGATGTCTTTAATTGGATTTCAAATATACAAAATAGTGATTTTACAAACAACCTAATCAAAGGAAATAATGGTAAAGAGATTGTTTCAAGTTGGCTCACAGTAATTGGTATTGCATTCTACATAGTTTGGAGTATCCAAAACGACACATGGGTAGACCCCGGTGTTTACTCAGTAATGATTGCAATGGTAGCATTTGGTATTGCCTTAAATATTAATTCAAAAGTAGAGAATTAATTATTTCTCTTATCACAAAGTGATAATATTTTTTGACATCTTATTTTTGAGTCTAATTCTGTAATTCTTAATACGACTCCCTTATTTGGTTGACCGTATATTATAGCTGATTTTATCGGTGCTAAAATATGTAAAAACAACGGTGCTAAATCTTCTTCACCATCAACAAGAATAAGCGTATTCTGTCTTCTCTCTAGCCAATTATTCATTGCTTCTTTACAAGAATCAAACAAAGACTTTGTTAACATACCAGGTGGATTGCTACATTGGATAATATTATCATATAGGGATTGATTAATTTCTCTATAGCCATCCCATTTGGCCCTCTTAGTTTTCTCATCAATTATGCCAATAGATGTTTTAGAACCAATATTTTGTAATGCTCTGACTGTGACATCTCCCACGCCGATAATAGGCGAATGAAAGTCTTCAAGGAAATTTATTACATTGGTAATAGCAATTGAGTGGTCATCTTCTGGACCTTCAAATAATTTACCAAAAGGAACTTTTAACATCGATTCTACCTCCTTTGTCAGATAAAAATTCGAGTTCAAATCTTTATGGCTTATCCAAACCTCGCCATCACTATTTATCTCGCCATTTCTAATTCGTGAGCTAGAGATAATTAATCCATCTTCAGATAATTCATGTGGAACTGAAAATATTGATAATGGTTTTAAACCTCTTTCTAAGCGCTTTTGATTAATAATTTGACAGGTAGAAAGTGTTTCACTAGTACAGAATATCTTAGTTGCATTTTTATGAGATAAAGCAATACCATAATCGTCCATTAGTTCATGAAAAGTTACTCTAGAAGATTGTTCTAAAGATAGATTTTGTTTAATTAAATCGCACCTTTCTTTCCATGAAGAAATCCTAGGATCTTTTCTTTGAGTAATTATATCGGATGAAATCCAGATTTCAAGAATATCGCAATTATTAAGACAAGAATTTATCAATTTCTGGTGACCAATATGGAAAAAATCGAAAGTCCCCCCGACAAGTCCGATACTACTCATTGAATAGCCTGAGAAGCACATATGACTTGAGAACTGCGGAAAAAAGGTGTGCCCCAGGGTGTAACGGAACCTTTCACAGTACTTTCGCACTCTGGTTCCTGACCCCACCCTAGGACGTATGTTGGATTATGGGGTAGTCCCTAGAATCATCCCTTTCGGTCAACAGGGGACCTTACATAATCCAGACCGCCTGTATTGCGCCAGAGGTCATCCTCAGAGGAATAATCTCTTCAATTATTCACAAATTGTCACTCTGGTCTTCGACAGACGGAGACCCATATCTGTGGTACCGAGTTTCATCCTATCACCTCCGGCTGGGGGTTTTGTCAACTCGGTGTTGCCAGTTGGGCAGAGATTCTAAGAGATATTCATTCAATAACTCATCGATTCAGAAAAAATAGATTTAATGAGGAGAAAAATAATATTATAAATTAATTGAATTGATATTTTCGTGGAAACCGGTTTTCCTTGAAAGTAGTCTTTCGCCTATCATTGGGTCACCCTGAAATATAATTTGAGAAGAAAAATTTGGCCATTTTTCTATAGGTTGGGCTAACCAACCTGAAAGTGAATGAGTTCTTCCAGGTAAGGGTGGAGAACTATTTATTGAAGATTCTATTGCATCTAACAAATCCAATAACGGATCCGCAGAACTTGGTAAAGT
>DAJO01000053.1:4047-18598 GCA_002498985.1 Euryarchaeota archaeon UBA257 | reverse complement strand
CCAATTGGCCTTAGAACTAGAGCAGGCCATGGGAATGAGGAAGAAAATAACCAATCATTTGATTCATCATTACTGAGCATTTTCAATAAAATCTCGGATGATATGGGGGCCCACCAATCATAAGGTAATCTTTCTGTAATATGATTTAATTCTTCTTTCGATAGTTCTCTGCCATCAATCGAATAATTAACCAATGATTCCCAAATCTTCAAATCATGATTTTTTGATAGAGTCTGTGCTTTGAATAAAATTTTTTCAAGTGCCCGAGAGAAATCTTCATTTGAGTTACGTCCAGAACTAAATAACCAATAAACACCTTGAAGAGCAGGTAGAGATTTCTTTGGAGGTGAAGAAATCCACGCTTCTAGTGACCATTTAATTAAATCATTATGAAGATTATCAGGAATCCATGCGGCATTCGACAAAAACTGTGCAGCAATCCAAGAAGTGCCAGATGAGGCTTCTATGAAATCTACGGCTGGACGTGTTCTAATTGCAGTTTGACTATCTTCTCTGATTTTCTGTCCTAACTTTTCTGCAAAATAATCGAGAATCTCTTCGTTTGCCTGATCGGCGAGTTCTGCAAGTCTATTCAGAGGAATATGATCAATGTCAAATAAAACCAACCACTCTATTGACAATCTATCTTTCAGCCGCTGCCATCTTGGCCATCTAGTAGCCTTAGGAGAAGCTATCCACGCTGCTAGCGGGTATCTTGCTTCCATCTGATTTGCCCATTCCTCGTTACCATTTGGGAATTGAGAAATCGCAGAATTAACCATTGAAAGGTACCCTGGCTCTAATTCTTCTGATTCAAAATTATGAGACTTATTCAGACCAATTAACTTCCAAGGATTAATTTCTAAGGAGGAAGGAATATCATCATTTACAACAATTCTAGGTAAACTATCAATCAATTTTAGAGAGATAATTTCATCATTAGAAGTTTTCAGCCTTAGCCAAGGAAGTGGCCTTAGAATATCATTATACAGAAGATTTGAAGATTTTGTTGTAGGACATATTTTTTCCTTAATCATAATTCTTAATTTAGGATGAATAATTATAGATGATTTGATTGATTGTGAAATGTTTTCACTAATTTCTAAAATAAGTGATGGGCGATTTTCGTCAGAAATTACCCAACTCATTAATGATTCAACAGCAGAATCACCTAAGTTTCTCGTATCTAAATTTCTTATATTCGACTCGTCAATTGTGAAAGATTTTGCCCCCCAATCTCTTCTAAATTTTCTCCAAGTAGAATCATCAGTTCTAACCTTCCTAGTAGACATTATTCTATCCTTCAAAGATTGTACTCTTCTTTTCAATTCGTTATCGGGAAGTCTAGGATGTGCCTTATGAATCCATATATCTAGAGATGATAGAGGGTAAGAATCACTAATTATATCTAAACCTGCTAAATTTGCTATCACCAAAGAATTTATTCGAGTAGTTCTAATTAGCATAGTTCTGGAAAGACTGTCAGGAAGTATAGCCACTATTGGAACTTTAGGCCTTATTTCTTGACTTAGTTTATGACATTCACCTAGAATCCAATCGCCTCGATGGAAAGTATTCTCGTTAAGGGGTGGGGTTTGTCTTGACTTAGGCATATCATACCAAGTCCCAAAAGTCATTGCTAATTGGCTCATCTCATTAATCAAATTGGCCCTAATAATCCCTATAACAGAAGATTGTCCAGAATATGTATCAATTATACCAAGATCAGTAGAAATAGGAGGTGCCTGAGTGACTTTCAAACTTTGTAAATCAAACCACCTAGGGTCTTTTTCTTTGAAAACAGCCCAATTCCAACGAACCCCTTCATTTCCTATGGAATCATCAATATTATTTTCTGAATTAGGAGGCCTGTCAGGAATGAGAATCATTGGAGATTTAGGTATTGAAGATAATCCCATTAGAATATTACTACCATCTTTATCCAATACACAAAATTTACCTGGCAAAGAAGGGAGAGGGAGGGCTTCTAAAGCTCTAGACCTCTCATCCGATCTAATTCTATTCCAACCTAATTCAGTTAGATGTAGGTATGCTCCTCTGCTACCCGCATCAAGATCACTAGAGACCAGTCCCTCATTCCTAAGCTTTCTTAACTCCGCAGAAGCATGAGGAATCTGGAGTCCTATATCCCTGGCTAGCGTTGTAACAGTCGCACCACCTTCAGATAGTCTATTGAGCAATCTACGACGATATCTACTGCGGATTTTTGTAGGTGTAGAAATAAAACTGGGAATTGCCTCCAATTCTGAACCTTCTGACACCATTGACCGCCTCCGTAATCAACCACTTACAAAGTATGTATTAAATTATCTATTATAGTTACATTTTGTTACATATTTCTACTGGAAAAATAACTACTTCCATTTTAACACTGAATAATGACTTAGAAAAGGTCATGATTAGTGCAACAATATGTAACTAAATTGAACAATAAGTTGCAGAAGCGTTATATTACCCCCCGCCGCCCTACCTATATCGAACCGGCAGTCGAAGCCGATAGAATGAGAGATGAGATTAATGAATGCGGAAACAATTCGTGATTTAGTTAAAAAACACCTTTCAGAAAAACCTAGGAATACGGTTGAAATTAAAGATTGGCTGTCTAATAGCATCCTACTAGAAGACAATTATGATATTGCAGCTATCTTAGAATCAGATCCGACGATAATTAGAATTGGGAGGATTATGAAAAGCGGAGTTATTGGGAAAGAGTACCCTTTATCGGAATGGGCTACCGATGAATGGGTATTACATCATGAAAGAAAACAGCCTAGAAGTAATGGAGATAAGTAAATATGAGAACTACTAGATTAAGACAGAAAATTAAAAAATTCCTTGATACAAAGGGCGAGGCAAACACTACTGAAATATTAGAACATGTTAATTCAACCATGAGACATGGCACAACACCTCAACAGTTAGGTAACGTATTATCTAAAGATAAAGACATTATGAAAATTGCAACTACAAAGCGTGGCGGAGCTCTTTCTGGACGTTATGAAATATGCGTATGGCAATTACGCCCTGGTGCGCAAGAAAGACAAGAATAAATAGAAAATTACTATTTATTTTCTAGTTCTGAACTCCAATCTCCAGTTCTAGCTAGACTATTCATTTTTGAACGGTGTAAAAATACTGATCGGCTTCCTTCATTATCTCCGGTTGCCCACGTTTTCAATGCATTAGCCAGTAATGCTCTACCAAATGAATAAGATAGTTGCCAAGGATGATTAATAGTCATAGAATTCATTAAATTTAAATGTGCTGTCGCATCTTCATCAGATTGACCACCAGACAGGAATACAATACCTGGAAGATCATTCGGGACTTGTTCGGTTAAACAATCTACAGTCATCTGAGCAACTTTTTCACGAGAAATTTGTTCAGAGCAAGAATTTCCAGCAATTATCATATTTGGCTTTAGTAAAGCACCGGGAATATGTACACCCTGGATTCGACACTGTTCAAAAGTAGCCTGTAAAATAGATGAGGTGACTTCATAGCAAGTCTCAGCATCATGAATTCCGGCCATTAATACCTCTGGTTCAATAATTGGGACCAAACCTTGCTCTTGACAAATTGATGCGTATCTGGCCAATGCATGAGCATTTGTTGAAATACATGCGTCGGAAGGTTTTCCGTCACCTATCTCGATAACTGCACGCCACTTAGCAAATCTAGCACCCATTGAAAAATACTCTTCACACCTTTCTCTTAATCCATCAAGTCCTTCGGTGATTTTTTCACCTTCATGGTTGGCTAAATTTTTTGCCCCGGTATCTACCTTAATTCCAGGATATACACCTAAGGAAGTTAAAGCATCTGGAATAGACCTACCGTCCGGCATCTTTTGCCTTATTGTTTCATCAAATAATATCACTCCACTAATGAATTTTTCATAACCATTAGCCGAGAAAAGGTTGGCCCTGTAAGCATTTCTTGTTTCGGGAGATGCTGAAACACCTACTGCTTCGAGGCGATTTGACATAGTCCCGTTACTTTCATCCGCAGCGAGAATTCCTTTACCTGCTGCGACTAGTTCGCTTGCTGTTTTTTCAAGTAGTTGAGTATCCATATACTAACCTCATGCTAACGTGAAGGCTATAGGAAATGAAGGCATCGCTTTGACAGTCCGGAATCAACTATCATGAGAACCACGAACAAATTTATGAATACCGCTTGACACATCAATCACTTCAGATTCAACCAAATATTTACCATTTTCAAAAGTGACTCCTTTTGTACGCCCTGAACAAACTCCAGTTCCAATAAACAATGCATCATCAGATGAGCATAAATCGTCACGCTCCCATAACCTCTCAATATCACCATCAATCATTTCCTCTGCTCTAGATCTATGCCCTTCATTTTTGAAGATTAAACGACCTTGGAAAGGAGCATTTAACCCCCTCAGTGCTGCAGCAGTAATTACTCCTTCGGGAGCTGCTCCAATACCCATCAATAAATCAATTTCAGATTCTGGATCTGCTGCATTCAAAGCCGCCGCGATATCTCCATCTCCTATCAAAACTACATTTACCGATAAATCATTCAATTCTTTGATTAATTTTTTATGCCGAGGACGGTCCATAACTACAACATTTAATGATTCAATAGATTTGTCCAAAGCATTTGAAGTCGCCTCAATGTTATATGAAGTTGAGGCATCCAGAGATATTTCTCCCATCAACTCTGCAGAGCCTGAAATTTTATTCATATAGCAGTCAGGTGCATGTAACAAAGTACCTCGTGGTGCGGCGGCAAGGACGGCCATTGCATTTGGCAAATTATAGGCTACATGATTAGTGCATTCTAGAGGGTCTACTGCAATATCAATTGCGGGAGAATTTACATCTCCTTGTAATGAACCCAAGGGTTCGCCAATCCATAACATTGGAGCATCATCCCTTTCTCCCTCTCCGATAGCAACACGTCCATCGAATGGGACGGTATCAAAAACTGCCCTCATTGCTTCAACCGCGGCACCATCGGCTGCTTTACCATCACCTTTACCAATCCATTTTGACGCAGCAATTGCTGCAGATTCTGTGGCCTGAAGGAAATATTTCTCTAAATCAACGGTTGCCATATTACTTCGGAGTGGTAATCAGCATTCAATTATGTTGGTCTCCTTTGCTCTTTTTCAGAACATGAACATTATTGATTCTAGAATCAGGATATTGCCCCTCCGAATCTTTTTCAACAGACTTCAGCATATCCCATGCACACAATAACCCAGCGTTAACTCCACACAAAGCTTCCATCTCTACGCCTGTTCGCCAGTGTGTTCTAACAGTAACAGTACATCTAAGATTACAACCTTCAATTTGCCATTCTACAGAGCACCCCTCAATCGGTATCGTGTGACAATGAGGGAGAATTCTCGGAGTTTCTTTAACAGCTTGTATTGAAGCAATAGTTGAAATTTCTCGTACATCACCTTTCTTCGAACGCCCCTTGACTGCTTCAATACCGGATGATGATAGTTGCAAAACTCCTGTCGCTATTGCTTCGCGAAAGACCACATCTTTACCCCCTATATCTGCAATAGCGGACCATGAATTTTTTAATTCATCAACACTCATGGAATCTCGGAGATGGTACTCATTATTCAGATAAACGGAAGTTAAATCTTGATTCGATATTTATCCAAGACCTTGTTTCCAGATTTCACCATCCGATCTAACTTCTTTTTTCCATAATGGCGCTTGTAGTTTAAGCTCATCAATTAACCATGAACAGGCTTTGAATCCCGCCGCTCGATGTTTCGAACCAACATGAATACAGACTATAGGTTCTGAAGGCTCTACAATTCCAGTCCTATGCGCAATTAGAACTGATTTGACATCAAATTTTTCGATAGAAATTCTCGCAATATCTGTAAGAACTTCATGTAATTTATTTTCCCAAGCATCAAATTCCAGTCTCTTTACCTTGATTTCGTTGTCTTCACCCCTAGTTAAACCAACAAAAGAAACCACACTTCCGCATCCATCAACATCTATCACAGAACGAAGTTGTTCTGGATTGAGATTTTCTTTTTCTACAAGGATAATAATCTTGTCTTTTTCCATCTCAGTAACCCGCTTATGAACTGTTCGAAGACAAATTATCGGATGAACTCTTTGATTGTAAATGACCAAACTATTCAAACTATATACCTCATACGCAAATGCATGAAGGAGAGGATTGACATCCTTGGAGCGGGGCTATCGGGACTTGCTGCAGCGACAATCCTTGCCAAAGCCGGCAAAGAAGTTCATGTTCATGAGATACGTAAAGATAGTGGAGCGAGATTTGATGGAGATTTCCAAGGAATAGAGAATTGGACAAGCGAAAATGACTTTTTTGATGAAATGAGGAGCTGGGGGTTAGAACCTGAAGAATTTAAGTCAAATGCATTTGAAATCATAGATTTAATTCATCCAGATGATGTAATCACAAATCCAAAATCAAACGGCACTGCTTTCAGAGTTGTAGAGAGGGGGACTGACGAACATTGCATAGATCAGGGATTCAAAAGAATGGCAATATCAGCCGGTGCTAATATACACTATGAAGCTAGGGTCAAACCAGACGACTGCGATATCATTGCAGCGGGTCCAAAAGATTCTAGCGCGATTGCTTTTGGGGAAATTTTCCATACCGATCACCCCAACCATGTGGCATTTCAACTGAATGATAAATTGGCCCCTGGCGCATATTCATACCTAATTATAATTGATGGAGTGGGACTAATTTGTACATGTTTATGGAGGAAACAAAAGAAATCAGGCAGGTATCTTAATGAAACTATCGCTTGGTATGAATCTCACTATAAATTGAATAGAATTCCTATCAAGAGAGTCGGTGGTAAGGGAGACTTTAGTTTGCCAAAAAAATATGTTCATGAAAATAAAATATATGTTGGTGAAGCCGGAGGTTTACAGGATTTTATGTGGGGTTTTGGGATGAGATACGCAATCACAAGCGGAGTCTTAGCAGCACAATCAATCCTCAAAGAGTGCGATTATGAGGTCGAAGTAAAAAAGAAACTTGTTCCTTTGATTAAAACAAGTGCAATTAATAGATTTTTAATGAACAGAGTAGGCGATAAAGGGTTTAAATTTGTAGCAAAATACTGGATGAGAGACCAAGAAAAGAAAGGAGAGGGGTTGAGTTTTATGAAATGGGTGTACCAACCAGGTATTTTTAGAAAATCTCTATGGCCGCTTGTCAAACTATCAATGCTGAGAAAAAAGAAGTTACAAGACGGCCGTCTAGTTCATAGGATGCCATTTAGAGGGCCTTTGAAGAGAGATATATGGGAACCTAGTGACAAAGCTAACGAGATAGGTGAACAATGGAATATTGTCAGGAAAAGTGGGGCAAAACTATCATTCAGCGACTCTGATAGTTAATATTAGAGCATTACTCTGATTCCGTTTCTTTCATTAACAGATTGTCTCTGCGACGAACATGACTTCATGGCCTGACCTTGAGCCTATGCCGAACAAACTAGTGAATTATGGCGTTACTGATAACGGCATAGCCATTATAGAACTAATATCAGATACAGATGGAAAACCACTTGAAGAAGGTAGAACATCCGTCAACACTTATACTCGAGAAATGTGGGAAGATATAGATCAGGCAATTCTCAATGCTAGATTTGATGGGAATGTTTCTGTAATATTGCTAACCGGACACGGTGAGAAGTTCTTCTCGGCGGGAGCAAGTATAAATTATCTCAATACATTATCTCCAAGATACAAATACTTCTTTTGTTTACATGCTAATGAGACTCTGTCTCGACTTGAACAAACTCCAAAATTAGTAATTGCTGCACTTAATGGTCATACAGTTGGTGGTGGACTCGAGATTGCAATGGCAGCTGATATCCGAATTGCGCACAAAGGTAATTTCCAAATTGGTCTACCAGAAGTTTCTCTTGGTGTTCTAGCAGGAACTGGTGGTACCGCAAGACTATCACGTCTAGTTGGAAAAGCAAGGGCAATGGAGATAATGGTTACTGGAAGAAAATTCTCATTCGAAGAAGCTAGAGATATGAGTTTAGTTCACGATATATATGACAGTATTAGTTTAGAAGAATTTAGAATGGATGTAATAGATTATGCAGGACAATTTACCTTGCCATTGGCTGCGGCTAAAGCAATTGGAAATATCAAACGTAGTGTTCAAAGTGGAATTGAAATACCTCTTGAATATCATCTGGCTCTGGAAAGAGAACTACAATCTGATTTATTCCAATCTGAAGATGCTAAGGAAGGGATTGCATCATATGTCGAGCGAAGAACACCTAGATTCACAGGGAAATAAAATTCTGTGCTAAATGTACATTTATTCATATACTAACATCTCTCCGGCAAATATATGTCAGGTAGCGAAATAGTAGAAGGATATACCCCGAACTTTGAGGCTTGGATTAGAGACTTCAATGAGTGGCAAACAAGAATTGGATTTGACCCCTCTTGGTTGGGAGATTACAGATTTGATATTAAATTCGACTGGGATACTGCTGGAAACTCCATTGAGTTTGGAGATTTCAAAGGTATGCCAAAGTGGGAACGAAGGATGCAAATACCACAACAGAACATCAGAGATGCAATAATTAGTATGGTAAGTGTCCAAGGAGATACAGAATTTGCAAGCGTAGAACAACAAAATCATCTTCTAGCCACAGCACCTACTGAATATGACAAAAAATCTGCTCTCAGAATTATGTGTGAAGAGCAAAGACATGGATGGCAAATGGCCTACTTATTGTGCACTTACTTTGGTGAGCAGGGTGTCAGGGAAGCTGCTAAACTATTGGAAAGAAACGCTCAGGATGGAACTAGAATTCTTGGTTCATTCAATGCACCTATAGATCATTGGCTTGATTTTTTCTGTTTCACTCATTTCATAGATAGAGATGGAAAATACCAGTTGAAAATGCTTAGTACATCTTCATTCAAACCACTTGCAGCGTCTATGGGACCCATGCTAAAAGAAGAATCATTCCACCTAGGAACAGGTGCAAATGGACTCAGAAGGATTGTAAAACAAGGAGTCATCCCTTGTGAACTATTGCAAAAATATCTGAATAAGTGGATTAGTACAGGTCTAGATTTGTTTGGAACTGATGACTCCACTAGTGCACAGTGGGCCTACGTCTATGGTGTAAAAGGAAGATATGATGAAAGAGAAAGTGATATCGAAGCAGATAGAGAACACCTAAATGAAGCGAGTAGGGAATTATATTTCCAAGAACTTCGTGAAGAAATGAGAAGAATTAGTGCTGCAAGAAAGGAAGGAGAACCGGAACTTTTCATTCCTTCTGATAAATTTAATCGAGGCATTGGGAACTATGCTGGGAAGAACTACACAATCAGAGGAGAAAAATTCGAGGGAACTGATGAAGAATATGAAGCATATTTAATCAGTGTTTTACCTACCGATGAAGATGAATACAAACTAATGAATGATTATATGAAACAAGATTGGATTCAGTACCGCGAATGGAAAGGTAATTGATTTTTGGTTGGTGAATATATGCAACATGTAGCGTTATTAGCTTTCGATAAAGAAAAGTGCAAACCCTTCTTTGATAGATTAACTGAATTATTCTATGAACATCATCATTCAGAAATGCAAGATTCTGAAGAATATGAAAAATTACTTTACATGGTTAAGAAACCATATGACAACAATATGTTAGATATGATTGACAAATGGATGGGATTAGAAAAAAGAGAATGGAGAGAAGAAACAACTAGAGAAGTGAAATTAGCATTGTATGCGATTAGATATCCAGATACACTTTTACTAGATAGTTTCACAGAGAATCCAAGATCAGATATCAAAAGACTTTCCGCATATTTACATTTCACTCATCATACATACGCAATTTGGGATGAAGATACAAGAAAAGGATTAGAGAAAATTGGAATTTATATACCTGAAACAAAGGTTGCTGACCCTTTCATCTATGGAGCGTATGTAAGTGCTATTGAATTATTGAAAGATGTCGCTCCATTTACATGCTTCCTTGAACATGATGTCCCGAGGCAGAGATTATTCCAGTCAGCTCTTGCAGCATATGGAAGAGAAGAATGAGCAATACCTATTGGCTATGACCATTACGTATGTGTATGCAAGTACGTACTGTGGCAGTCATAGGAGCAGGAACAATGGGTTCAGGTATTGCTCAAGTTTGTGCCCAAAGTGGCTGGCAAACAAGAATCTTTGATGTTTTTCCTGAAAGTTTAGATAGGGGAGTTGAGAAAATATTCTCATTCTGGGACAAGGGAATAGAAAAAGGAAAAACGACAGTTGATGAAAAAGAAAAATGGGGTCTGAACCTAAAAGCTTGTTATGATATTTCAGAGGCTTTGGAAAATGTTGATCTAGTAATTGAAGCGGTTCCAGAAATTATGCATCTCAAAAAAGAGATTTTTTTGAAAATCGAAGATTTAGTGCCGAAACATGCTATACTAGCAACTAATACCTCAAGTCTGCCAATTTCAGAGATTGCAAACATTACAAATTGCCCTGAAAGAGTTATTGGAATGCACTTTTTTAATCCTGTTCCAATAATGAAGCTTCTTGAACTTGTTAAGCATGAAAAATGTTCTAAAGAAACTATTGAATTAGCGCAATCAGTGGGCCAAGAAATGGGTAAGGAGACTATCTTAGTTAATGATGTCCCAGGATTTGCCACCAGTAGGCTCGGAGTTGTACTTGGAAATGAAGCAATCAAGATGCTATCTCAAGGAGTGGCTTCCGCTAGCGATATAGATACTGCTATGAAACTTGGATATAAACACCCTATGGGTCCTTTGGAACTTTCCGACTTAGTAGGTTTAGACGTGAGGAGAGACATTTTGAATAGTCTGGCTGAGTCTTTTGATGATGAGTCATATAGACCTCATCCTTTGTTGAACAACTTAGTTTCAGAAGGGAGTTTAGGACGAAAAACAAACAAGGGAATCTATGTTTGGGATGAAAATGGTAAGAAAGAAAGGGATGACTTACCAATATAGGTGTCAGTATGTCAAATATTCTTGTTGAATTATTAGGAATTATTGCTGGGACTCTTGGTGTGATTGCATGGGTCCCTCAATTAAATGAAGTTTGGAAACAGAAAAAACATGAAGGAATTTCATTACCCACATTATACTTAATCTGTACAGCATTATTATTGTGGCTGGTTTATGGATTTATCATTGGATCAATCGCAATAATCATCTCAAACCTTGCTGCATTATATTGCATTCTGATTATAATTTTCGGAGTAAATAAATTGAGAAAAACTGATGCTTATTTATTCTTCACCAAAATTTGGGTTTCTCTTATCCAAAAATGAAGATACACCTTCCACAAAATCAGGAGTTAAAGAGGAATTAGTGATTAATAACTTCTCAAATTCTAGTTGAGTTTCCATGAAAGTTGAGGTTGACGCATCAATTAATTGCTTGGTAGATCTACGACTTGATTCAGCCCAACTACCCCATTTTTCTGCTACTTTAATGGCACTTTCAATAAGTTCTTCAGATTCCACTAATTCATCAACCGCACCATATTCTAGTGCTTTATTACCATTCCATACTTCATTATTGAAAAAGAATTTTTTTGCTTTTTGGGTCCCAACAAGTCTGGGGAGTAACCACGTAGTACCGCCATCTGGAGATAAACCTAGAGAAAAGAATGCTGCAGCTAACTTTGCTTCTGGGACACATACTCTATAATCGGCACAGAGGGCTAAACCTAAGCCTCCACCGGCAGCAGAACCATTTATTGCTGCAATGAAGATTTTCTCAGATGCACGAATTTTCAGTTGCATAGGATGGAGAAGTGAGGTCAGACCGCCTACTAAATCGGCAATATTACCGTTATCAATTGCCGAAGAAAATGAATCAATATCGGCCCCAGAACAAAAGAATTTTCCACTCCCTGTCATTATTATTGATTTAATTGATGAATCTTCCAATAAGTCGCCCATAATATCTGACATTGATTTCATTGATTCCATATTCAATCCGTTTCTTGATGTTTCTGCAGATAAAGTGACCAAAGACACTCCTTTAGAAAGATGTTCAACTGTAATAGTCATAAATATCCGAGTAGGTACTCACTATTAGAATGCGTGAATATCTAAAGTGAGTACTCCTCGCACTGTCCATGCATACACGGGATCAACTGTATATCGATGGAAAATGGGTTCAACCAATAGGGACTGGGAGTATAGATGTAATTAATCCTGCAACAGAAGAAATAATAGGAAAAATTCCAGTTGGTTCGAAAGAAGATATTGATATTGCGGCCTCGGCTGCAAGAATTGCATTTGATTCTTGGTCAAAAAGTAGTATAGAGACAAGAATAGATATTCTAAATGCTCTCTCAAATGCATTGAAGGAAAGAGGAGAAGATATCGCTCAAACTATTACTGCTGAAGTTGGAACACCAATTGGATATTCTAGAGTAGCAATGGTAGGGACACCCAGGGTTGTTTCTAGAAGTTATGCAAAGATTCTAGAAAATTTTGATTGGGAAGAGAAAGTGAGAAACTCAATTATTTGTAAAGAGCCAATAGGTGTTTGTGCATTCATCACGCCTTGGAACTTCCCTCTGCACCAAATTATTGGCAAAGTTGCTCCCGCTATTGCTGCAGGCTGTACTATGATATTAAAACCATCAAAAGAAGCACCTTTAAGCGCATTTATCCTAGCAGATATATTACATGAAATTGGATTACCATCTGGAGTTTTTAACTTAGTTTCGGGGCATGGATCTGAAATTGGAAATTATATGTCGAGTCATCCAGAAGTCGATATGGTCTCGTTCACTGGATCAACAGGAGCAGGGATTTCAGTAAGTGAAGCGGCTGCGACTACCGTAAAGAGAGTTACATTAGAGCTAGGAGGTAAAAGTGCAAATGTGGCTCTAGAAGATGCTGATCCAACTTTGGTGGCAAAGAAAGCCATAGGAGCTTGCCATCAAAATAGTGGACAAACATGTTCTGCACTAACGAGACTCATTATCCCTGAATCTATGAGCAATGAAGTTTACGAAATCATTGAAGAAAAGAATAATTCCTACACAGTAGGTGACCCTTTGGAGGAAAGCACAAGATGCGGTCCCATGGTAAGTTTAAGACAACAAAAAAGTGTTAGTAAATATATTGAATCTGGAATAAATGAGGGAGCTACTTTGATTTCAGGAGGACTGGGTATGCCAGAAGGTATTTCCAAGGGGTACTATGTGAAACCAACTATATTTGCAAATGTTTCTCCAGATATGAAAATCTGGAAAGAGGAAATATTCGGTCCTGTTTTAGTGATTACGACTTACAAATCCGAAGAAGAAGCTCTTAAATTAGCAAATGATTCAATATATGGTCTATCTGGAGGGGTATGGTCTAAAGATGAGAAAAGAGCAATAAAATTTGCTAAAGACATGAGGACGGGGCAGGTTAGCGTAAATGGCGGAGCATTCAATGTTAGTGCACCTTTTGGTGGTTACAAACTTTCAGGGAATGGAAGAGAACTTGGGTCCCATGGGCTTAATGAGTTTCTAGAGATAAAATCTATACAACTTTAGACAACAATTTTCATTATTTTCCAAGCCATTTAGGTGACTCTCGATTTAAGAAAGCATTAACCCCTATTTCCTTATCTTCGGTATCAAATAAGGCCACAAATTCTGATCTCTCCATCCGCACACCTTCGCTAAATGGAAGATCTAGTGAGGCTCGGACTGCACGTTTTGCAACTTTCGTAGTATAGGGGGATTTCCTCGCAATATTTTCTGCTAATTGCATAGTAGTTTGTTTAAGCTGTTCAGGAGTAGTCACTGAATTTACTAAGCCATAAGAAAGCGCTTGTTCAGAATCAATCATATCTCCTGTAAGTACCATTTCCAATGCTTTACCGTATCCAATTAGTCTACATAATCTCTGAGTACCTCCACCTCCTGGAATCAATCCTAGATTTATTTCAGGTGTACCAAATTTCGACCTATTAGAGGCTATTCTAATATCGCAAGAAAGCGCCAATTCAGTACCTCCTCCCAAAGCAAAACCATCAATCATAGCTATTGTTGGTTTAGACAGATTCCATACCCTTTCCCAAGCATTATCTTCAAAGAAAGGCCTAACATCATCTGAATTTTTCCCTACAAATTCAGAAATATCTGCGCCTGCTGCAAATGAAAATGGTTTTGATTTACGGCCTTCAAGAGGAGTATTTGGAGGAGCACCAGAGATTACTATTACCCTAATTAAATCGTTAGATTCAGCCATTTCACATGCTTCTTTCAAGGATTTATGAGAATCAGAATTTAACGAATTTAGTTTATCTGGGCGATTTAATGTCCAAATCGATATCAGCCCCCCCTCTGGAAATGTATCTTCAACTGGAATGTTTTCGATTAGTAGGATATCATCGCTCATGTAATGTCGAAGAGGAATGAATGTTTGAAAGTACGGTTGGCTCAATTTCATTCTTTTTCTAGATGAGGCGGCGGGATAGGGGGAAGCCCAGGTGGTGGA
>DAJO01000053.1:0-4028 GCA_002498985.1 Euryarchaeota archaeon UBA257 | reverse complement strand
GGAAGACCCTGAGGGAATTGAATATCAGTATCTACAACCAATGAATCTGTTTTTGTTTGCCCTGTTTCTTTTTTCTTACTTTCAACTACTAAAGGGATGGTTAGTTTTAAAATTCTATTATTATCAATCCTAACATAAGATACTCCAAGAGGTTTACTATCATCATATTCTTCAGATTCTTCTAATATTGTAAGTCCATGATTAGGATCATTCAATAAAGTGGCAAGATCTTCACCATCTTCTACTTCAGTCCATAAACGAGCTTTTGCTGCCCTTCTTTCTGCTAAGGCCATTCTTCTCTTCCTTTCTAATGTTGAACGAATTTCTGCTTGTCTAGATCTACGTTGATCAACAAAATTTTCTATTTCCGATTCCATTTCAGATTGAGCATCGGATGTGATGACCAATTTTTTAGCAAGTTTAGTTCCTTCAACCGCTCCAACATTAATACCACCAAAATTAGGTAGAGGAGGTGAAATTTCGGTCGCCTCTTCATTCATAGAGGTTGCATCCGGTAGAGGCAAAGGTGGCAAAGGTGGTGGGGCAATAGATGATTTTTTACGACTTCTTTGGAGTTTCTCTTCGTTTAGAGAATCAACTGGTTCCTGTCTTTTTTCTGAATCTAATTCAACTTGAGGAATTATTATGTTTTCGGATTTAGACTCAGTAATGATTTTGGGGGGAGAAGATATCAATTTTTGATTACCAGTAAACATCAATATTGCTAGTATAGATAATAATACTACACCACCCGCAATTTGAGAAATAAAATCCAGTCTCCCTTGGAAAATAAGAAACAAGCAAGAGCCAAATATGAATGAGAACCAACCAGTTATTTTCATCAAGGAAGGCATAATATCATCTCTGGGAGTGGGGGCCCTATCTTCACTTTGACGGAAGGCTGAGTTTATCATAAAGAATCCTCAGAGACTCTCCACGATGAGATTTAGATTCCTTTTCATAATCCTGCATCTCTCCAAAAGTACGACCGTCACCAGAATCTGGAATGAATATTGGGTCATAACCAAAGCCATTTGAGCCTTTTATTTCAGTTGATATACTGCCCAGACATTTCCCCAATGCACGAAAATATACACCATCTCTATACAAAATCGAATAAGCACGATATTCTGCATTACGATTCGATTCATTCTCAAGAAGTTTTAGTATTCCTTGATTCCCCACAGTTCTAAAAAAATAAGAGGAATAAACACCAGGGAAATCACTCAGAGATTCGATAAATAAACCAGAATCTTCTACTAGTAAAGCATGGTTCTCAAAATTAGTACCTGAAATTAATTCCAAAGCCTGCTGAATTTTAAATTCAGATACAATTTCTATTTCTGAGGACTGGGGTTCGATAATTTTTGGGGCTAAGCCATTGATAAGAAACTGTTCGATTTCATAACCTAACTCGGATAAAGTCTGATTGGCCTCAGTAACTTTATTTTCATTACTGGTCAGAAATAGTACCTTCATAATAATCACTAACTTATCTAGGCATGGTACCTTACTCGTCCTCTAATTGAATTAAATCTTTCAATAACATCCGGCCCTGATGGAGCAATATTATCAGAAGAATTCGATAGATAGCCATCAATCATTGATTCTATCGCGCTATTTTCTTCATAATGACTTGCATTAAGGCATTCATGTAAAACTTGTAGATCGAGACCTAAATGTTCTATTTCAGGTGAAATTTTAGAAAGCCCAAAATCAATTAAAGTCAATTCTCCTTCATCATTTATCATGACATTGTGTGTAGTCAAATCTCCATGAGATATTCCCAATTCATGTAATTGGCGTATTAAGCCACCGAATTTCTTAATCTGTTCAATATTAGATTCACCATTCAACAAAGATTCATACAAAGTTACACCTTCTACTTCCGATAAAATAATCCAACCTTCATCTATATCTACGTCAAATAGTGAGGGAGATGAAACTGTAGTTGAATGCAATTTTCTTAATACCCTGACTTCTACCGAAAGTCTTTGACGTGTTAATCGCCTATCTAAATCAGGGTGGCGATATGAGCGATGATTGCGTTTTTTGAAAATAGCTTTCTCCCCCATCCAATACCCTGAAAATACGGTTGCTTCGGCACCTTGATGGATCATTTTGGAAGGCTTCCACAATGGCACCGACTCATCACCCATGTGTACCGGAGATGACATACCTTGAAAGAGGTTAAACCTGACCAATGAGTGAAATCACATGTCTATGGACCTACCGGCAGCACCTAAAACTCAAGGGAAAGTGATTCCTAAGATATATTCTCAAGAGAAAATCGAAGAAGAAGCGGAGAGGCTAATCAACACAATAAAGCAGCCTGAGAGATGGACACTTGAACACTGTAAGACAATAGCCGCATATACTTTAGAGATTAATGAACTTAAAAAAGAAAAAGATGTTTATCTTATCGCTCATTCATATCAAACACCAGACATCATCTATGGGGTAGCCGACGAAGTTTCAGATAGTTATTCACTTTCTAAATCTGCTAGGGACGCTAAACAACAGATTATTCTTTTTTCTAGTGTTAGATTTATGGCTGAAACTGCGAAAATACTCAGTCCAAATAAATTAGTTATACATCCCTCGCCAGAAGCAGGGTGCTCATTATCGGAAAGTATTACTGCAAAAGATGTGAGAAAATTAAAGGAAAAATATCCAGGAGTTCCGGTGGCTTGCTATATCAATACCACAGCAGAAGTAAAGGCCGAAGTAGATGTATGTGTTACAAGTAGTAATTATCTAAAAATATGTGAAAATTTACCAGGGGAAAAATTAATTTTTGTTCCAGATAAATTTATGGGTGAGCACTTACAAAAGTCATTAATTGGAAAGAAAGATGTCATCATTTATGATGGAGTATGTGAAGTTCATGCATTATTTACTGGTGAGAAGATTCTATCGTGGAGAGAAAGAGCGAATGAGGCAGGGATTGATCTTCAGGTACTAAGTCATCCTGAATGTTCGGCAGATGTTCTAGAAGAGAGTGATTTCATAGGTAGTAGTGAAGTACTGATAAAAGAATCTATTAAATTGGGAAAAGAAGGGAAAAATAATATTATGTTAATTACTGAATGTGGGACTGCTGACAGAGTATTAGCGGAAACTAATGATGAAATGAATATTATTGGAGCTTGCGTAATGTGCAGACATATGAAGACCACTCTATTAGAAGATATACTCCAGTCATTGAGAGACCCAAGAGAGGACCAAATAATTAATTTAGAACAAGAAGTTATTGAAAAGGCAAGATTCTCTCTAGAAGAGATGTTTAGATATGCTGAAATTTAATTAGTAATTCTTTTCTCAATAGCAGACTGATGAGATAGTAGCAGCAATAATGGAATTAACATCAATATTGCTGATTGTAACACAACAGATGAATACTCTTCGAAAGTTTTCTCTAATGAATAAATGACTAAGGTTGAATCACCATTTTCATTAATTTCAATCCATGTCACACCATTATCAAGCACATGAGGATTCTCTTGATCTAATAATTCATCAAAGGTTATTTGGACACGTTCATTATTGTCTTCAACATTCCAAATGAAAACATCTCTATTGAAATCTTCAGGTTCAAGATTGATGGTAGGGGAAGTTATTGGTCGCTGTAGAAAAGCGATATAATTACCTTCGATGCTAGGGGATTCTGATGGCCACAAAGGATTGGAAATCATCTCTTGATCACCGGTCAAAGCATCTACTAGTATTAAGCGATTGAGTGGGCCAACATCAACTAAAACAACTATTAAATTACCTTCCATTTCGATATCTATAATTGTTGAATTGTTATAATCAACAGGTATTTCATAGAATTGAGCGAGGTATGCATCATTCAATTCATTTGAGAAGTTTTCAATCAATATATTAATCTCAATTCCTGGGTTAAATGGTGTAGTTACATTAATTATAGGGCCGTTCATAGTATTAAATGCTGAAGCGAACAATTGGCCTGCCCCTTCTATTGCGGTTAAACCTTCGACGTAATTTGAGGAAATCAATTGACTATT
>DAJO01000043.1 GCA_002498985.1 Euryarchaeota archaeon UBA257 | reverse complement strand
ATTATAATCGGGCTGGTTGCATTTACAACTCAACGTCCTGAAGGAGTCATGGACTGGTTTCTACCTGCTTGGATGCCTTTAGGGGCTGCCTTCCTCGCAGCGCCGATTCTGAATGATCCAGTTATTTTGATATGATATTTCCTATAACAATATTGGCTCATATCTTATTGGGTGCACTAATGATGGGTGGAAAAATTGCGTTGCCTAAGTGCCCCTAATACGTCACTAAACCCCATTTACCCCATTAGACCATTTAGTTCAGTTAGTGTGAACCATACCATACTACCACAAACTATTGCCCAGAAGTAGAACATAGTATGTGACCATGTTTTGATTTTTTTACCATCGAGAGGGCCCAATGGAATCATGTTGAATGTACCAAGGATTGCATTCCCCCACATCCACGGGACAATAATTATCTCTACAATACTATATTGTGCAAGTCCTAAAAGGATAATCATTAGACCTAACAACCAAAGTACTACATTAGTTACTGGACCTGCTAAAGCGATTTTTCCAAATTGAGATTTTGTTGTATTGCCTGCGACCATTACTGCCCCGGGCGCCATGAATACTATACCGAATGCAGCAGCTAATATTATTCCAAATCTAAGACCTCCAGAATCCGCTCTAAATTCTGCCCAGCATCCATAATTTCTTGCAGCAAATTTATGTGCCAGTTCATGTAAAACAAATGCAGGAGATATGGCAATGAAATATATTACTCCACCAATAAGAAATGATGAGGGGGCTGAAAGGGCTCCAAAAATTCCTCCTGTTGACATGAAAGCCAAAGCTATCGTAAATGCAACCGTCGCTCTAGTTAAGTGCTCTACTTCAGTTTTAGAAAAATGCCATATTGACCCTTTATGTACAGGAATTCTTTGATTATCAGAGGGAGAATTAAATGCTCTAAAAAAGGGTTGNNCGGCACTTCTTGTGACCACTCTTATGTGTGGTTTACGCCAATTACCATCATCTCTAGCGCGCGTATGAGTCTTAGAATTGTTATTCATTTTTTCAAATGGATCATCATCTAACCAATTAGCGCGAGGGTCCCGTTTTCCCGACATTGTAATATCCCCATAGATTCATCTTGTTTGAATGCTCGTAATTCAATCTTCATCTAAGAGTTCATTCACGTCTTCAAGTAATTCTTCCCAATAAGATTCGCTAGCTTCTGGATTTTTATCACTAATTTTCAATAATAATTCTTCTATTTCTTCAGAATTAAGTACATGAGTGCTTTTTTTCCGGTTACTGGCTACATCACGAATCAAAGATTTTTGAGGTTTATTTCTTTGTGCCTCAAATCTCTCTTGGACTTCTTCAGCGGTTTTGGGTTGCGACTTTCCCTGATGCTTGTCTATCAATGATTTGTAGTATGTCATAGTTTCTGAATGTACTGTATTTTCTATGAAATCTGCAGGATTGGCGAGCATGGTTACAAATTCTCTTGACAATCTATCTGCTTTAGATATTGCAACGCCTGAAGATATTTTGTCACGTACTTTTACGTGCGCTGAGATGCAGACTCTACACCTCTGAGACCCGGCAATATCTGGTGCATCACAAGACAAGCAGCAAACGGAAAATCCCATCTGCTCCATGGCCCGCCTTGGTAAAGACATGCAATGAAGGAGCCGTGTTCCGGCAATGAATCCTACTAATGATTGAGCGCTTTTTACTGGAAACAGTATTTCATAAATGAAATATTACAGTAAAATGGTATGAGACCGGTCACAACGGACTTAGGCGTTGCCGCTTGTTTAGTTGAAAAAAATAAAATTCTCTTGGTCAAAGAGGGTAAAGGTCCTCAAAATGGCCTCTGGGGTTTACCTAAGGGTTCAGTTGATGAAGGCGAATTACCACAATTAGCAGTAAAACGTGAATTAAGAGAAGAATGTGGAATTGATGTCGAAGTTCAGGGCTTAGTTGGCCTTAGAGAATGTCTGATTAAAGAAACGCCCGCTATTTTTATCGCTTATCTTGTCAATTCAATAAATCCGGTTATTGAGATTGATAATGATGAAATTACAGATTACGGTTGGTTCGAATTACAAGATTTTGAAACTCTTTCTTGGATTAGTGAAGCTATGAAAGAACTTGCAAAAAAATCTGTAACTAATTATGACGGAGAAATGATTGATTACACAGAGAAAAGAGGAAGGAATTATTTCTTATATCTCTAATCTAATTATTAGCCGCATCAGGATTTTGAGGAGTAATGAGGACTGTTCCTGAATCACTAGTAATGTGTGGAATTGATAACTGCGAAATTGAAGGAATTATGTGGATAGTACAACTTGGCCCGCATGCAGGTGCAAGATAATCTTCTCCTGATTCTGTAAATACAATATTAATTCCGTGGCCCGCAGGGAGTATGGCATCAATCGCTTGGAATTCCATCAACATTGTTACTTGTTCAGAAGGTAATACCGTTTGTGGCTCATAACCTCCTGCATGATACCTGATATCCATAGTTGCATGGCCTAATCTAATACCGGTTTGGGAATCTCTTAACTCTGCAAATATCTGCCCACCATCCATTGTTGCTACCGCTTCTAAATGCAACCTAATTAATCCTGAAATCAAGATGTCTTCTGTCTCGGAAAGTGCAGAACATGTAGTTGTAACAGTCTGCCCCCCTCCAACAACCGGCGCACCACCTCCAGTAAATGCTCCTGAACTAGAACAATCAGATAATGGTAAATCAAACCATTCGATATTTTCGGGAGGCCATGTTTCTTCGATACGCCACTGGCCGTCGTTTCTTTGAACTTGAGCAGTAAGATCAGGTTGTGTTCCAATGCCTTTAAGATAATATTCGTACCATTCAAACAAATCTTGAGCCCAATCCCAACGAGTCATGTTGTGAATTGCCTCTCCGCCATATCCACTATCTTGAGCATTA
>DAJO01000007.1:2042-5114 GCA_002498985.1 Euryarchaeota archaeon UBA257 | reverse complement strand
TGTGCCCTAGAGACGGAACTGTACTGATATCACCTGCTGAAAGCGGGAAATCAGTATTCTCTCGTAATGGAATTTTTCATTGCCCTACTTGTGCAGGTTTAGCTATTAATTCTGAGGCAGCATCTTCGAAAATGTGTAGTGAAAAATTAGAATCAATGCATGATGGATTCAAAGATGAAGGGACAGCAATAGACCTTTGTTGTCCATTTTGTGAGAGTGACATGAAAGTTCGAGACTTTGCATTTAGGAAAATTGATGGTTCTTTAACTGAATTAATTGAGATTGATGGATGCACTGAGTGTTCATCATTTTGGCTTGATTCAGGAGAATTACAGAGATTATCACCACCTATTGATAATGGTCAAGTGAATTCCAATTCAGAGGCAAGATCTCTCGCAGTTGTTTTTGACTTACTTTTCCATCTTCCGTTCGTTTTGTTATAACTGGGAGGCTTTCTGATATGGTAGATAATGATAGCCCATGGTGGGGGCCAGATAAACAAGAACAATCATCTCAAACTTCTTCCGATACGCCAAAGAATGTTTTTTCTGGTGATGTCAGTAGTTTTTCTACCCCCCAAGCAGTTAATGTTACTCAAATGAAAGATCCCAATCAATTTCTAATCTCTCAATTTCTTATTGGATTATTCCTAGTCCCTTTAATTGCAGGTTTTTTAATGTCTCTGATAGTACTTGTAATAGAGCCTGGAGATCAAGATAATTGGTATTATGATAGCAACTATCAACCAATTTTTGATGATTCAGTAGAAATTAATGACGAAGATTACAACACCTTAACTGTAGATTTTAATATCCCAAATATTGATTTGTATGAAATTGATGATGAAGATTACTATTTCTATACTGGAGTTTCTGTTTATGGTGATGATTGGGATGATTATGGTGACTGTTATTTTGATGTTGGATACCATCGTCTGAATATATATGTTGAATCTGAAGATAACAGAAGATGGTACCCAATGGAATGTTATGGTGTTCTCGAAGATTATAATTTCTATTTCCTTAAGAATGGTCAATCAATAACCTACGCCACAAACTATCAATCTCAAATCGATAACGTCCAAGTTGAGGGAGATGAAGATTCTGATGTATCCGGTATATTAGTCAACTTCCTGCCATTTTTAATTCCTGTTGCTTATTTTGGAATACTTGTTTGGAGTTTTGTATCTAAGAAAAAATCACTTGGTTTTGGACTATTAGGAGGTATTTTCGTGGCCCCTTTCTCATTCTGCTTCTCAATGATATTCCTTGGTTTCTTATTCTGGGATTTGTGATTACTAAATCACTCCACTAATCATTAAACCTGCAAAAATAAACATGAGTATCCCCATCGCTCCATCAATAATATGTGAAATTGATTTTAGTTTCTCTACACGCTGACCAGTTGTTAATACAAGTGCTACAGATACATACCAAGTCCCATCAATAATCATCCCCAATGCTCCCATTCCTAGAAGAGTTTCAAAGCTCACGTTATTTTCTATAAAAGGAGTATATAGCGCTAGCATCCAAGCTAAAATTTTCGGATTCAGTAATGCGATTGAAAAACCTTGGATGAAACCTTGTTTGTCGTTATTATTATGAGAATCTGAGTTATTTCCAACAGTCGGACCTTTCCTAGCATGACTCAGAAAAATATATCCTAACCAAATTAAGATACAAACTCCTGCCCATTTCAATCCCGTTTCTGCAGTCTCATGAATTGAAATTGCTGTTGCAAAGGCCCCTGCTGCAAGAAATGCGTATATCCCGAATCCAATTCCATGACCGACTCCAGTCATCACCCCTTGTCTTCTACCTCCTGATAGAGTATTTCTTAGAACAACGGCTAGAGATGGACCTGGACTCATTGCTCCCAAACAAAAAACAGTCGCAAGAGCAATCCATGCCTCAGGTGTCATTGTATCACTTAGTCTTAAGCGCCTTCATACATTGCTTCTATTTCTGCTGCCCAATTTTCCCTAATCTGAATTCTTCTAATCTTTAAAGTAGGGGTTAATTCACCAAAGTCAACATTAAGATCTCTCGGTAGAATCTTAAATTTCTTAATTTGTTCAGGATTGCTGAATTGTCCATTCAATTCAGTAACCTGTGCTTGCATCTCTGCATGAATTTCTTCACTATCTGTATAATCTGCTAGAGTCTTTCCAAAGCTTTCTAGCGTCGAGATTTGAACTGTAGGGTCTTTCGGTATTTTCGCTGGATCCATACCGTGTTTATCTCTTAGAATTGCTCCAACATCTAATGTGAATAGAGCACTGCAGTATTTTCTTCCATCTCCAATTAACATACATTGAGATACCATTGGAATAGACTTCATGGTTTCTTCTATTACGAGAGGTGCGATATTTTTTCCACCAGAACTCACATACAATTCTTTTATCCTTCCAGTGATTTTTACATATCCATCTGAGTCAATTTCACCTTTATCTCCGGAATGCAGCCACCCGTCAGAATCAATTGTATCAGCAGTAGCCTCGGGATTTTTGTAATATCCTTTCATGACGTGTCTTCCTCTAAATAGAATCTCTCCACTATCAGAAATCATTAGCTCTGTGCCACTGAATGGTTTGCCAACAGTACCAAATTTGTGATTTTTCTTGTAACCTAAACTTGCACCGGCTGTGGTTTCTGTCATTCCATATCCCTCATACAATGGTATATCGAGTGTATGGAATAGTTTCAGAATATCTGGATTTATTGGAGCAGCGCCTGTTATGGCATATACGCAGTTAGACATTCCAATTGCTTCCTTCGCTTTTTTCTTGATAATTCCACCTAGAATTGGAACTTTAGCATATTTTATTTTGCTTCCAAGTTTTGCAACTAGATTACTGTAAACTTTTTCATAAATTCTAGGGACTCCAATGAATAGATGAGGCTGTACTTCTTTGGCAACATCAATTACATTCAACGGTGCATCTACAACAGTCATATGAAGACCCCATCTGATGTGTGCATGACAATCTACCAGTTGGCCGAAAACGTGAGCACATGGCAACCAAGAAACATAGCCCCATCCTCTTTCGAATTCTTGTAATTTCCAAACTTC
>DAJO01000007.1:0-1956 GCA_002498985.1 Euryarchaeota archaeon UBA257 | reverse complement strand
TCATCTGGCGTAATGCTTGATACTCTTTTTTCGATCTCAGAGTAATCTACATCTGCTCCTTTCTGGATAAAGTCCGACCATGACATACACTTAGGGTGTTCAGGCATATCTACTCCATCCATTACCACTACAGTTTCTACCTTGTCTAATTTATCCATTATTTCATGTAATCTGTAAGCACACATTTTCTCTTTGTTGCCACCATCCATGGGATTATCTCCGACAAATACAACTTTTGAATCTGAATTTCCTACAACCCATTCTACTTCTTCAGGAGAGCAGGTATGGTAAACTCCAACTGCGGCACCATTGCACATATTTGCAGCATGATAAGATGTATACCACTCCACTCGATTATATGAGTAGATACTCAATTTATCGCCTTCATTGAATCCCATAGCAATAAGAGACTTTGCTACAGAAGCAGTTTGGTCATGAAATTCTGACCAACTAATATCGTTCCAATTGCCATTAGAACCTTTAGCAGTGATCGCTGTTTCGTTTCCATGATTCTTTGCATTTGCCATCAGGTATTCGGGGGTTGTCATAGCAGACATGAGACTTGACAGTGGATATCTTGACTTAATTGTTTACTAGTGTAGTAATTGGAACTTAGTATGTTTTATTACACTACGAATCCTTATTTTTGGGTAGAACATTTTTGATATTTTCTTTCCAATCGTTTCCTTTGTTTCTGTTAGCCAGAGGTGATGCAGGGGAGGGATGCCAACAACTAGTTATTTCAACATCTAGATGTTTTAATGCTTTCAAAGCTCTTTTTTCAGCATATTTTCCAACTCCAACGACTCTTTTTATGTCCATTATCTCAACTACTTGGAGCAGATGTTCATCGCATATTTCAAGTAATTTATTCACAGTTTTTCCAGATATCCTATCTGGAGTAATATTTGTCCCTCTGTCTCCATTAAAAAGCATCAATGGACAATGATTTACAATGAAAACATTTGAAAATATTTCGTCGATGTCACCATAATATTCTTCCAATAAATTCCATATCCTAGTCCCTGAAACTTCTTCTTTATGCCAATCTAATCCTGAGATAGGTCTTTTTGGATGGATTTTTTTTGGTTGATTAACTTCCAGCCCCTTAATTCCTAATAGGTCTCTTACAACACTAGTTGCTGAGAACGGAATTCCCATCTGTCCCATGCCATGAGGGCCAGGATTCATACCTAATAGGAGTGTATTTGCTCCTTTCCCTCCTCCTAATTCAATAAATGCTTTATGCGGTTCCCAAGCATAAACTAAAGGATTGTAAGAATAATCTACCAAACCCTGTTTTACAAGCATATCTCCCAACGGGTCCACTCCATCTCTAAGCTTCTCAGCAGCTGTAATTAGTTTATCTGTAATCATTCTATCACTATTGTTTTACATCCCTTATTTCTGCTTTAGAAATTTCTTTAAGATCTTCTGGGGTGATTGGAAAAACGGTATCGGCAGTACCTCCTGCTCCCCAAATTAAATCATACTTAAATAAGTCTTCATCAATGATCTTTATTGTTTCTTTAAGGTGTCCAAAAGGTGGAACTCCTCCTACAGCATAACCTGTACTTTCTAGGACATATTCAGGTGAAGCCTGACCTGGCTTATATCCTAAAATTTTCTTTAGTTTTTTCTTTCTATCTACTCTATTAGAGCCCGATGTAATCACAATTATCGCTACATCTTGACCTTCAAAAACAATTGATTTTGCGATATTAGAAACATCACATTGCAGTTGTCTTGCAGCGTCTTCGGATGTTCTTGTCCCTTCTTTATATCGCCTCGGTTTTGCTTCAAAATTGATTTTAGCACATTCCTCCATCCATATCTCATGCCCATCCATATTTATTCATGAAAGGATTAGGATAAAAGTTGTTTCCACTTCCGCATTATTGATGAATCATTGTCGTTCGCAGTGTGTCTGATGAATTGGCCTATTGGACCTTATGG
>DAJO01000036.1 GCA_002498985.1 Euryarchaeota archaeon UBA257 | reverse complement strand
AGCAACAGCAGTAGCCATTGCTTCGCCAATATCGACTGATCCAAGTGATGATACTAGAGCCTTAACTCGAGCACCATCAACATCTACGCCAGCAGCAGTTAGAACTGCTGTGACAGCCTTATCGTCAATTTCCTTTTCCGCAGAGTGCAGTAACATTGCAGCATATACATATTCCATTTTATTTCACCTTTTTTTATTTAGCCGAAGAGATCACCAAGTCCACCGAACTCCTGTGTCTCCTCTTCCTCTTCTTCCTCTTCAGTAGCCTTAGCTACTTCTTCAGTTGCATTAGAGGCTGCAACAACCGATTCACTAGCCGCTGAAGCAGCAGCACCAAGTGCTGCTGACAGTTCTTCGTCTAGTGCAGAGGAATCTAATTGACCAGCTAGGGCCAAAGCACGTGCGTTTGCACGTGAAATAAATAGAGGCGCAGTTGTTTCATTTGCAACTCCAGCCTCAACAGCAACCGATAGTGCTTCTCCACTTGCTTTTGAAAGCAGGGTTGGCATTGTTTGTTCAGAGAACCAACGTACGTTACATGCAAGGTTGAATGCTCCTGACGTTGCTGTAATGATATCTGTACGAGTTTGATCCAAATCAATATTCAATGCTGATGCTGGGAAGAAGAATCCATCTTCTATAGCTCCGGTTAGAATAATTCCAATTTCTATTGGATTAATATCTAATTTAGCAAGCATTATCCCTAAATCACCAGAAATAGGTTGACCTGCCTCAACAACAGTGGTTGTTTTCTGTATTGCAACTTTACCTTTATCGATTTTCGCAGGAATACCAACAGCGTTGAATTCTCCAACAATCGGTCCAGGGCCAAATGAAGTAGGCCCTTGCTCAACAATAATATCGCTAGGTGCTAGTTCTCCTTCCTTAGCAGCACGTCCTTGACGTGTTTTTTCTAATTCTAAAAATAATTCAAATGGATTTAATTTATCAGATTGAACAATACACGGTTGAACTGCATCTTCCATTAGAGTTTCTAACTCTTCGCTAGCTCTTCCAGAATTTTCCCATGCCAGTCTAATTAACGTCTTTTTGGCCATAGTAATCTTCATTGTTTCTCTTAGATTACTTCTCATGTCTAGCATGTTTCCAGCAGGTACTCCGCCTACGTCTACGATTCCAACAACTCCTTCAGAATTTAAAACATCTGTTAGCTCTTGAACTCGATCCTTTTTCCAAGGCGCTACTTTAGGCGTAATCATTCAATCACCTCTACCTTTATGGCGGGCCCCATTGAAGTTTTTACATAGCAAGAGCGGATATTTCCTGCACCACGCTCTAATTTACTTGTAACTCTAGTCCAAATTGCCATAGCATTAGCGGTTAATTCTTCCATACCTTGTTCTCGAGAACCAAATGCTGTGTGGAAAGTAACTTTATCTCTTGATCTTACTATTGTTGTACTCTGTAAACCATTTGCAATCATTGCTGGGTCTAAAGTTGGAGGAACCGGTCTTGGCATTTTACCACGAGGACCAAGAACTACACCCAGATATCTTCCAACAGTACCCATGTGAGGGATTTCTGCCAAAAAGAAATCATATTGTTTAGCCATTTTTCGCGCCTGTTGCCTATTTCCTCCTAGATCTTCAATAGTTGAAGGATCAATCACGTTAATACCTGCAGCGCGTGCTTTAGTAGCCATTTCACTACCAGCAAACATTGCTATACGAACTTCTTTCCCCCTTCCCGAAGGCAATCGAACTTCTTCTTGAATACGGTTTACTGGATTCTTTAAATCAACGTCTTTGAGTGTGATTGCCATCTCAAAAGATTCTACGAACTTACGTTCTGGTGCATTCTCTATTGCTTCTTGAATAGCGTTTTGGATATTTTCTTGCATTTTCTTCACCTCCGTGGTCAGCGAGGTTTCCCTCTCCCACAATTCGTGATAACTCAGCTAAAGTGTTCGCTGAATTCCCCCTTACTCATTCTTTCAAGTGCTTCTTTTGGTGCGTAACCTTCTACATTCACTCTCATTGCTACACATGTACCCATTACTTCGCGGCACCGTGCATACAGATTAGCGCCCGTAAGACGTTCTTCCTGTTCAGTAGCGATCTTCTTAACTTGATCCATGGTTAAATTTTCTGAAGCCTCTTCCCAGGAGCCATTACACTTCTTTTTGCCTAACGCTTGAACAACTTTGTGTGGTGTTTCATTACGTGCTGACATGTGCATTACCTCCTATGATTGTGTCTCGCCGACCTACCTTCACTATTTCAGCGTATTGCGTTGGTATTCGGTCTCCTATGTTTGATTATTCTACACGTTGTGTAACTCTTACTTGATCTGCTCTTACGGTTAATGCCACTGGGACCGCAGCTTCGAATAGTTCGACAGTAACTTCTTCCTTTGACTCAGTAACGCGAATAACACGTGCTGATTGTCCTCTGAATGCTCCTCCATGGATTTCCACAATACAACCCTCTTCGATTCCAGTGGTAGCAGCTTTTGGTTCTAAGTAAGGTAGGACATCTTCAAGTGGCGATTCACCACCCAATACCTTTCTACAGTTTTTGATAGGAGTCGTTGAGACTCCCGCTCTACCAATTAATTTCTCAACATGATGGAATGCAGAAGCTTCAACGAAAATATATCCTTTCATGTAGTTAGGGCTTAATACACCATATATTTCTCCTTGAATATCCATAAGTGAACCACTTCCTGATAGTCTTGCTTGAATCTCTTTCGCGACATTTTGCTCTTGGCCGATACTAGTTTTGAGGATATACAAGAAAGAAGCAACATCTCCATACATATCTCTAAGACTTGGAGTACTGTATTCTTTCTTACCAATCATTCCTGGATCTACCCATTCTGAATTTTTGTACAGTGTTTTAGGGGTAACAACATTACTTTCAGAAATGAAAAGTATTGGTGTAATCTCTAATAGAGTATTACCCATAGCAATTCCTCTTGATTCCCCAGTTCTAACATGTTGTAACTTTTCTGCAGGTATTCCTGTTGATTCTACGATTCTAGAAACCACATTATCTAGATCATTGTGGTCTCCATAGCCATAAACTCCGTCCCAAGCACCAGGTAAATCAGATACCTCATCTGCTCTTTGCATAAGCAGAACTTTTTCCTCATGGCGGATAAATACTGTAAATGCATCAGACATAAAAACCACTTTCAATTTACTTCGTTAACCAATCAAAGAATGAAGGCAGGAGATTGTCCATCAGATATAGCATGACAAATCCAATTCCTCCAAGCACAAACATTCCAATCCCGCAAACGATTACTGTTTGACGAAATTCTTCTTTGGAAGGTTTTCTAGCCATCTTAAGAATTCTTGCATAAGAACCTGTTTGAAGACTACGTACACGGCTCTCAATCTCATCTTGCCAGTCTTGGACTTTCTCCTCGACTACACCAAAGTTTGAGTTCTCTACAGCCATGACTTTCCCTCAGAAGCGCCTCGGCGACCGACCGACCTCATTTAAGCACGTCGGGAGACCCATTGGAATTTATCTTAGACAAGTTCGGGTAATATCAGTTAATAAATTCCACAGTTCTTGTTTTTAAATTACGCATCTGCGTATGCAAAGCAGCACCATGAATTTGTTCAGATTTCACTCCAGTTAATACAAGCAGTACACGTATTTCATCGCCCATTTCTTGATCTGTGGTAGCGCCTAGAATTATCCTCGCATAAGGATTTATTCTATCACGTATAATCTTAGCACATTTTTCAGTGTCTCCTAAAGATAGTCCGGGGCCCCCAACTACGTTGATTAGCGCACCCCTAGCGTCAGAGATATCAATATCTAACAATGGAGAATGTAGCGCTTCTTCTGTTGCTTCTTCTGCACGATTAGATCCATTGGCTTCTCCCAATCCAATCATAGCAACCCCTCCTCCATTTTCCATTACAGAGCGTAAATCTTGGAAATCAAGATTTACGATACCTTCCTTTGCAATCATTTCAGAAACTCCAGAAATTGATCTCATCAGTAACTCATCAGCAACTCTAAATGCCGCATCAAGAGGTAAATCTCTTACTCCTTCAACTTCTAATAGTCTTTCATTTGGTAACACTACAACAGTATCGCAAACTTCTCTTAATCTTTCAAGACCCCATTCTGCATTTTGTCTCCTTAGAGCACCCTCAGAAAGAAATGGATAAGATACGACCGCTATAGTTAGTGCACCAGCAGTTTTTGCTAATCTTGCAACTACATGAGCTGAACCAGTGCCTGTACCTCCTCCTAGACCTGCTGTGATGAATGCTAAATCACAATCATCAACTTCTTTTTTTAGAGAAATCTCAGACTCATATGCTGCCTGCTCTCCTTTTTCAGGGTCTCCCCCCGCTCCTCTACCGCGAGCAGTCCTTCCAATCAGAACTTTATTCTCTACCCCTACTCTAAGCAGATGCTGGGCATCTGTATTGATTGCCATACCTCTAACATAAGTATCGTCGAATAATCCTTCTTGTTCTAATCTTGCAACTGTATTAGAGCCACAACCTCCACAGCCAAAAACTCGTATCCTTGGTTGTAAAGATGATAGTAACTGTACAAGCTCAGAATCACTCTCTGTATCTATTGGTGCAGATGGTATTCCTTCATCTTCTTGAAGTTCCAATACACGGTCGATGATACTCTTCACGAGGCTTAGGCGGATTGTACAGAGGATAACCATTACCCTTACTATAATGAGTATAGTTACGGTTTCGTTAGATAATGCAAACTACGAATCATAATTCTATCAACTGACTTCTTGTACTACTAAAGCGTACAATAAATGTATAAATTCCACCCCAAGCAGAGATAGCCAACGCTCCAGTCATTCCATTTAGTTCTTCATTCCCTAGCAAAATATATTCGAAATATTCATGGTAACTAACCAAGTCAATTCCAGTACTACCGGTATAGGCTTGCATAGCAGCAATCAGTAGCCCAAGAAGAGTGATAATCATACGGTCGGCTCTAGAAAATCCTCCATATATTCTATCTAATCCAACAGATTGAGCCTGTGTTCCCATGTATGAACCCAGTAGTGTGAGTAATCCGGCTGCAAGGCCTGCACTCATGTTACTTACAAAAGCAGCATTCATTCCTATTGCAACTAGCAATCCAACATCCACAATTCTATCAATTGTATGATCTAAAAAGTCCCCATAAGGTCCATCTGTGCCTTGATGTCTTGCTAGTGCTCCGTCCAGTGCATCTAATACGCCAGCAACTAACACTAATATTACTGCCAGCATTATCATCAATGAACCATTAGTATCCATTTCTGCAATTGCTAACATGTAAAATCCAGCTACTGAAACTAATAGAGAAGTCCAAGTTAATACTGAAGGATCTAAATCTCCTAATTTAAGCACTATTGGTTGTATTGCTTTTGTCCATGTGTCCCTCATTTTTTCTAACATATTATTCCTCCATTGACGCTATCCAATCTATATCTGTGTCACTAGCATTTGGTTTGAAGTCATCTGCTATCCATTTTATGATACGCTCTTTAAGTTCATTTTCAGTTAGTTCCGTCGTATCCAATTCTAACCAACCATCTCTATCTTCATTATCATTCCAAGCGCTTCCGATTAACTCCCACTCTACATTACCTTGAATTTTCCCTTTTGCATAACCTCTTTTTACGAGTCTATTTTCTAATACATCTGGTTTACAACGTAGGATTATGGTATGATCACATGGTAATAAATGAGAAAGATGTCCATCTATAATAGTAATATTTTCAGGCATAATATCCCAAGCATTTCTCAGTATTGAAATTAATAATTCTATATCTATTGGTTTAGAATCATCCGAGGCATCTAACTCGCCTAAACAATTATGTTCATCTGCTATTTTTTCCAAAGATAATACATCGAAACCTTCGCCCTGAAGAAGACGAGAAATTGTAGTTTTTCCAGTTCCTGGAGTGCCACTTAGTGCAACCCTACATCCTTCTCGCATATTTGTTGGGAGTTGGTATAACGAATGAATCCTCCCTTTTGCAGGCGTAACATTGACTTCATTGGTTCTCTCGCAGGGTATGATGGTTAACATTACGAGCATTGCCAAAGCCTTCGATCCCAGAGAAAGTAAACTGAATATTTTGTTAGTTGCAGTTCCCTTGACTGTTTATTTCAATTATATCGCTCATGACCCAAATATCTCCTTCATAACTTCAATGATTGCAATAATGCCACTAGCATTCCTAATGGGTAAAGCTACAGAAGAGATTGCTTTGAGAACTTCCGAATCAGTCGGAGGCTTGCTAAATGCAACTTTTGGTAATGCGGCAGAAATGATACTTGCTTTATTCGCACTATATGCAGCATCTACCACAACCGACCCTGAAACAGCAGAAAATATGATTCATCTTGTTCAGGCAAGTCTTATCGGTAGTATTCTTGGTAATTTATTGCTGGTTATGGGTCTAGCATTTGTTTGGGGGGGGGTGCATCATTCTGAGCAGAAATTTTCTGAAACACAAGTGAGTTCTAATAGTTCACTATTATTACTTGCAGTAATCGTCTTGATAATCCCTACAGTATTTAATTTCACTGTAGACGGAACAGCAGGTGATGAAGGTGTTGAAAAATTATCTCATGCGGCTGCAATAATACTATTGGTAATATATGGACTATTTCTTTTATTTCAATTGAAGACCCATTCCCATTTGTTTGCAACAGATAATGTTCATCATGAAGAACCACAGATGGACCAAAAAGATGCTATAATTCTACTAGTTTTAGCAACAATATTAGTATCATGGATGGCAGAAGTATTAGTTCATTCTGTTGAATCAGCAGCCGAGCAATATCATCTTCCATATATTTTCATTGGAGTTATACTCCTACCCCTATTTGGTAATGCGGCAGAACATTTCACAGCAGTATCAGTAGCTGCAAAAAATAAGATGGATTTATCGTTTGCAATTTCTATCGGTTCATCTACTCAAATCGCAGTATTTGTAGCGCCTTTGATGATAATGGTTGCTTGGCTGTGGGGCGTTCCATTAACTTTTGAGTTTGGAATTCTTGAAACAATTGCAGTATTCCTTGCAGTTTCAATTGCTAATCTAATAGCAGCAGATGGAAAATCAAATTGGTTAGAAGGACTTATGCTGCTGTCAACATATGCAGTTCTTGGGCTAGCCTTCTTTTTCCATCCCTGATGATTTTGTAGTTTAAGATTTGAAACTACTAGTTATAATAGTGAATGCACCATGAGATATTTATGGAGATTGGGATAGATAGTTTTGCAGAAGCACAACTAGACAATGGAAAAAGTTACTCTGAAAATAGTGCTCAATCAATTTCTGATCTACTTGATAGAATAGAGCATGCTGATAAAGTTGGCCTAGATGTTTTCGGTATAGGTGAACATTACCGTAAAGAATTTTTAGATTCCGCAAATTCAGTTATCTTATCAGCAGCAGCATCTAGAACAAAAAACATACGATTAACCAGTGCAGTTACCGTATTAAGTGCGGCAGACCCTGTAAGGGCATTCCAAAATTTTGCTACTCTAGACCTAGTATCTTCTGGACGTGCAGAAATGGTAGTAGGAAGAGGTTCCTTTACCGAATCTTATCCACTATTCGGATTAAATTTAAATGAATACGATGAAATCTTTTCTGAGAAATTAGATTTGTTATTATCAATACGAGATAATGAGACTGTTAATTGGTCTGGACGTTTTAGACCCGCGTTACACAATCAAGAGATTTATCCTAGACCTCTACAAGAAAAATTACCTATTTGGTTAGGAGTTGGAGGAACACCTCAATCATTCGTAAGAGCAGGATTACTCGGTTTACCATTAATGATAGCAGTCATTGGCGGAGAAACTCACAGATTTCGTCCATTAGTTGACCTATACAGAGAGGCTGGTGAACGTGCTGGTCATAATCCTAATCAACTGAAAGTTGGTCTTCATTCACTGGGATTTGTTGCAAATGACTCACAAGAAGCCAGAGATATTTATTTCCCAGGCTATGCGAAGGCTTTCACCAAAATTGGAAAGGAAAGAGGTTGGCCCCCAGTTACTAGGCATAGATTCGATGCACAAACAGGACCTCTTGGCGCTTATGTGATTGGTGACCCAGAAGAAGTTGCCGAGAAAATAATGAGGCATAGTGATGCATTAGGAGGAATATCACGTTTTTCTTTTCAATTAGACAATGCTGGGCTTTCACATAATCAGTTAATGGACACGATAGGTCTGATAGGAAAAGAGGTCTCACCCCTAATTAACAAACGACTTTAACCGATTAATCAAAGACTACATACTAATCCCTAGTAATATGAGTCGTATTCTGGATTGGTCTGAAGACGAACTCTCATCCTACTACTTAGATACAGAAATAGATTTATCTTGGATTGATAAATCATCTAGGCATCAATTCCGATGGAAGTCGCTGAAGGGCCCATGGATAACATCTGATAGAAGGATTTCTTCTTCAAAGAAACTAATTGAACTATTTTCTAACTCAATGCCTACTGATGTTTATGTTTCAACTTC
>DAJO01000024.1 GCA_002498985.1 Euryarchaeota archaeon UBA257 | reverse complement strand
GTAGTCCCTCCCGGATTCGAACCAGGGTCATGGGATCCAGAACCCCACATGATGGACCACTACACTAAGGGACTAACATTAACCGGACAAGGATTATGTATTTCAAGAAAACCTTAGTTCATCTAAGGTAATTAGTTTGTTCTAAATCCAGCATTCAATAGTTCCAAGCTTTCTTTACTAGGCCTTAATTGAGAATCGGGTAGAGCCATCAATGGAGTGTTTGTTAATCCAAGTGTTTCAGTGGCTGTTTTCTTATCAGAGTCATAGTACAGTAAGCCCGTAACATGTCTTCCTTCTCTATCTGCTTCATGAATTGCACGCAAAGCCTCCACAGGGTCATTTGGATTATGTTCACTCCCAACAGTTTCCAGCCTTAGTGTTGATCCATCAAATAATTTGATTTCTTTGAACTCACCCGCAGGCACCTCTACTGCTTCAATTGGTGAGAAATGAGGTATGTAATCTACGATATGTAATACTTCGTCATTTTCTTTAACATAATTATATGATTTGTATGATTCATCATTATTTGCAAATGTAACACATGGTGAAATGACATCAATAATTGCCATACCTTTGTGACTCATTGCTGCTCTTAGTAACGCAGTCAATTGTTTCTTACTTCCTGAGAATGACCTTGCAACGAAACTACATCCTAAATTTACTGCCATTGCGCACAAATCAATTGGGGCTTGTTCATTCATTGCTCCTTTCTTCTTTTTGGAACCCTTTTCGACTGTAGCGCTATATTGACCTTTAGTCAATCCGTATACGCCATTGTTTTCAATGATGTATACCATGTCAAGATTTCTTCTTATTGCATGAATAAATTGTCCAATCCCTATGCTAGCGGTATCTCCATCACCTGAAACCGCTAGAAATGAGAGGTCTTTATTCACCATATTTGCGCCAGTTGTAACCGATGGCATTCTTCCGTGAACTGTGTTAAATCCATGACTCTTTCCTAGGAAATATGCAGGTGTTTTGGATGAACACCCTATGCCACTCATTTTTGCGATACCTTCTGGTTTTATCCCATTTTCCCATGCTGCTTGAATGATGACATTAGAGATTTGGTCATGCCCACAACCTGGACATAATGATGATTTACCACCTTTGTATTCTGACTTTTCTAAATCAATTACATTTAGTTTTAAAATACTCATAATTTCACCTCATCTAAAGCATCAATAATCATATCTGAATACACCTTTGCTCTCGGTGGTAATCCATCGCTATAAGCAACACTTTGAATTTTACTTAGTAAATGAACTGGGAGCTCTTTTCTTAGAATGCCGAAAAGTTGCCCATCTCTGTTTATTTCAAGAACAATCACTCTTTCATGTTCTTCTATGAATGATTCCACTTCTGAGTGATAAGGCAGTGCTCGAACACGGCAGGTACTCACAGACAATCCAGTTTCTTCAAGCATATCATCAATTTCTACAATAGTATTTTCCATAGATCCGTAGAATATTATTCCTATACTCTTATCTTTCTCTACTCTAATTACAGGTGCGGGTAATACATCTCTTGCGCCGTCAATTTTTCTCCTCAGTCTTTCCATTGTGGCATGATAAACTTGAGGGTCTTCGGAATATATTCCATTTTCATCGTGACCAGTTCCCCGATAAAGAATAGGGTCTAGACCACTTCCAGGTAATGTTCGATATGCAATTCCATCTCCGTCTACATCTCTGTAACGTCCATAATTCGCTATCGCGTCCATTTGTTCTTGGCTTCTGATTACTTTCCCTCTATCCATTGGAGTTTCAGGATATTTGAAACCAGCCGTACTCCACCTGTTCATACCTAAATCTAAGTCACCAAATCCAAAGACCATAGTCTGGAATCGATCAGCATAATCGAATGCTCTCCATCCAAATTCGAAACATTCATCGACAGTTCCTGGAATCAAAACAATATGTTGAGTATCTCCGTGACTTGCTTCGTAGAGCATTGACAAATCTCCTTGTTGAGTTCTAGTAGGTAATCCTGTAGAAGGGCCTACTCTATTAACATCCCAAATAACTCCTGGCACCTCAGAGAAGTAAAACAATCCAATAAATTCGGACATTAATGAAATTCCTGGTCCACTAGTACAGGTCATTCCTCTACCGCCAGCCCATCCAGCACCCAAAACCATCCCAGCAGCGGCTAATTCGTCTTCTGCCTGTACTACTGCACAAGTTGCACCACCGTCTTCACCTTCTCTGAGTTTTGGAATCCATCCAATGATCGACTCCGCAACAGAAGATGACGGAGTAATAGGATACCAAGAAAGCATATTTATTCCTCCATAAATGGCACCTAGGGCAGTTGCCTCATTACCTTCAATAAGGAATGTATTTGGATCTTTTTCTCTCTCCTCAACTAAATATTCAGATTCATAATCCCAATTCTCTTTTGCATATTCAATGCCTTCAGATATAGCCTGCATATTCCATTCAATGGCTTTTTCTTTTCCTCCAAATTGCTGAGAAATTGCTTTCCTAATAGCCTGTTGATCAATTTTTAAGATATGAGCTAACGCGCCTACATAATACATATTTGCCATAAGTTTAGCCATCTTTGGACTGATTGCTCTAGCCATCTTAGTCATCGGCATTCCAAGTAAAATACAATCATCTCTATCTACTGGTAATTTCGTATCTTGATTGTAAATTATTACTGTCCCTGGGTCAAGTTTATCTAAATCTTTTTGCCACGTATCTTTATTCATCAATATTTGTATATGAGTGTAATCTCCAGGTGCTTGATATCCTGCATCACTTGCTCTAATTATGAACCAAGTAGGTAGCCCTGAAATATTACTAGGAAATAAATTCTTCCCGCTGACAGGAACTCCCATTTCATACATTGAATGTAAAATAACTAGATTTGCTGATTGAGAACCAGTTCCGTTCGCTGTTGCTATGTTGATTGTAAAGTCATTAACTCGCGGATTCATTATTTCACATTCTCCGTTGGTACCGTAGCCCGTAAGGTGCTTGCGTGAGTCAACTGCCGTAGAGAACTAGTATTATGTATTGCCGTTCACCAATCCGAAATTTTTAGGGGAACTAGTTCCGTTGTAGTTTTTTATTAGGTGCTCTTCCGAGGTACATGCCCGTATCCGAAAAACTGCAAAGAGCTTGGGATGAAGCAAAGAATTCGATAGCAAGTCAAGACCATCCTGAAAAAGCCTTAGCTTTACTCCGTTCAGTTGCTTGGGATAACTGTGAAAACGATGTACAGAGAGCCAAAACTCTATCTCTGGCAGCCGATCTTTATGTTATCAAAGCTAATACTGATACATCATCGAGAAAGACAAATTTAAAACAAGCATACAAGAATTATTCTAATGCCTTAAAACTAGACCCTAAATCAAAAGAAACTCTTCGAGAGAGAGGCAAACTAATTTCCGTTATGGATCAAGAAGGGATATCAACAGGCTCAACCTTTCAAGTATTGGACAATGGCAGTCCAACTCCAATGGGATTAGTAGTAATGTTAGTTGTATGCCTTCTTCTATTATCTTCAGTCAAAGTACTGGCTGATTTCATGAACGAAGAAGTATCAGTTTCAGGTTCGCAAGCAACTATGCAGATTTCATATGTTCCCAATGGTATGAATGAGAATAGTAGAACTACAGCCACGGTGGTAATAGATTTGTATGCCTCTCAGGCTCCAGACCATGTTGAAAATTTCATTGCTCATTCTGTTAATGATAACTATAAATCAACTATATTCCATAGGGTTATAGACGGTTTTATGATTCAAGGAGGGGACTTTGAATCAGGCACAGGCAGTGGAGGCTATGCGTACAATTGGTACGGCTACTGTAATGGTCAAGCAGAAACTAGCTCGAGCGATTGTGATAGAACTTCTTGGACAGT
>DAJO01000023.1 GCA_002498985.1 Euryarchaeota archaeon UBA257 | reverse complement strand
GTTCAAATCCTGGATCGCCCGCCATTAAGAAAAAGCTAGTCCGTGACTTCTTCCGGCCTTTGCAACACGATGAAGGAATTGTTCTAATGGTATCCGGGCGTGCATAGAATTATTCAGATTTTTATCACAATCTGCGAGAGCGTCAAGTATTTCGCACCTCAATTCGTCAGTGATAGAAATCCTCCTGCCGACGACCACTTCATGAATTTGTGAAATTACATCCTCGGAATCTAATCCGTGTTCATTCATTAATTTGTCAACTTCAGCGATGGCCCCGCCAAGTACCTTTTTATTTCGTCCATTTATTTTTTCCCATTTCCACTCTACTACTTTTCCTCGTAAAGCAAGTTCAAGAAGATGCCTGCCTGCTTGCAAAGTTGTTGCTTGTACCAATTTATGTACAGCAGATCTGTCGGAAGCTAAGCCTCTAGATTCAAGCATTTCTAATGTGAATATTGATTTACGAAGATTTCCTTCGCACACATACACAATATCTCCAATTACTCCTTCGTTTTTATCGACTTTTTCTTTGTCGCATATAGAATTTAAAGTTGAAACTAATTGTTCTTTGGATGTAGAAGGTATTCTTATCATTTGGGTCCTAGATCTTAATGCATCGATAATTCTGCTAGGAGCTCTTGCAACTAAAATAAATCTAGAGGCGTTTCCTACAGTTTCCATCATACGACGAAGATATGCTTGACGGATATGCCCCAAATGGTCTGCATCTTCCAGAACAATTACTCTACTAACTGGAATTTGTCCACCACCAATTTCAATTTCTCTTCCTGCGGGAGGAATATCTGATGTTTTGGCCTGCATAATTCCTCTATCGAAAGCATCCAAAGACATACGTCCAGCTAACGTATCCGAAGAATTTATTCCTCCTGGTCTCAAGAAATTTTCAAACTTAGCCATGGCGCCACTCGTTTTTGCAAGATCTCTACATTGGAGAATATGAGTTGTAGATTCCCAGCTTGGGCCGAGCATTTGTCTGGCAACTAATTTCCAAGAAGCAGTTTTACCAACTCCTGCAGGGCCAGTGATTAGTAAATTGGGAGGATTTGGAGATAAACTAGCGGATGTCAATGCTTGACGTAAATTTAGAGGTATAGACAGTTCCTCGAAAGTTCGAGGAGAATGCTCTCTAAGCCAACTCGCCATATGATAGCGTCAAAGTGAAGGGTCTTGAACTGAACGATTTCTATTCTGCCTTCAAAATCTTATGACGGCCGCCTTTACGAGGCTTTACGAAAATTCTGTAACCACACGATCTGCAAGATTTACCTGTTGAGCCTGCTTCGGACCATGCTAAATGGCCACATCGAAGACATTTGTAACGGATTTCTAAAGGGTCCATGGCAGATTCACAATGATTGCATCTAGGTAAGTCGGTTTCACTCCACGGTCTTCTGTCAGTACGGTTGCACTGACGGCATTTGTGAAGAATTAGTTTCTCAGCGCTCTTTGCCATCAAACCCGCCGACCAGCGCCCCCTTCTTGAATATGTGGTTGAATTATTGAGCCCTGCGTGCCCTAAAACAGACATCAACAAAGTTCTCAAATATCTTAGCCCCATACTCGGAGTCATTCACTTCGGGGTGAAATTGAAGGCCGAAACGGTCACTTGCATCGTTCTCCATGGCTTGAACTGCACAATTATCACTTATCGCTGTGATTCTGAAACCTTCGGGTATGTCTATGACCTCGTCATTGTGGCTCTCCCATACACCTTGTTTCTCTGGAGTGCCTATGAATAATTGGCCTCCTCCATCAATTAATTCTATTGATGCTGCTCCAAATTCAGGATGAGGGGCCTCCTGAGATTTACCACCATAGTGCCCCGCCATAAATTGATGCCCAGCACATATTCCCAGAATTGGGACTTCAAGAGTCAAGTACTCAGCACAATTCCCTAATTCACCAGTTAGTCCAACTCTAGCCGCTCCTCCTGAAAGGATCAAACCGTCAACCCTTCTTAGTTCTGAAAGAGGTGTTTTATTAGAAAGAATTTGAGTGTCTACTCCTAGATATCGCAACATCCGCCATTCTCTGTGGGTCCATTGTCCGCCGTTGTCAATGACGTCGATGATTAATTTCTCCTCAGTCATGGTATATCGAAGGGCAAGAGGGTCATGAATTATCCCCTGAAGTGGCTTCAAAATTGCAACCTTGGGTTGGGTGCGTTTGAAATACACTACCTTTGTCGTGATGCTACTGCCCCGATGGTGTAGTGGCCTATCATGCAGCCCTGTCGAGGCTGCGACCCGGGTTCAAATCCCGGTCGGGGCGCCACTAATCTGAGTTTTCTTCCCACCAGTTTACTTTTTCTTCTGGCTCGGATTCTGAATGTTCGTACTTCGGCAGATCTGGTAGCGTATCTATTGATTCTTCAATTATCTTTTTGTATCCTACAACTGACATTTTCCCCGGGACAGTGGTGCGCCATTGCCCTGTAAGTTCCCAACCGGGAATAGCATTCGCCCACTCCCTATCTTTCCTTATGAGATAGTCATCATGGGACCAAATCGGACCTACCTCTACATCCATATTCATGCCTTCCCATTCCTCCAATGTACTTATTGGGACTGTGTCATTATTCAGCATTGTATCTTCAGACGTAATAATAGCCTTACTAATCATTCTCAATCCCATGAAATTCATCCCGATTCCGGCTAGAAAAAATGGAGCAGAAAAAGCCAACATAAAAATTGATACTCCCAAATAATCGAGATCAAAAACACCATCACTTAACAACATAAAAGGAACCATAGTAAAAGGTAGACCAAAGCAGAAAAAGAATAGCCCTACGAAGATCATACCGATTTTTTCTACAGGTGATTCGGGAATAAAATCTGATTGCGTATAACCATTTCCTAACCAACCAATTCGATATTATTCCAAGGCCATATTAAAAAATGTCCCTAATTTAGATTGATATTCGTTAGAATTGCCCCATAATGCATCTACATGGCCTCTTTGCTCAACATACCATGTTGTAACATTAGCATCATTAGAAATCATTCTTTCTTCAAATGTTTCAGAATGTTCAATCGATACCCTTGGATCTTCTTTCCCATGAGTAAGAAATACAGGTCTGTCTCCCGCATTGTCTGCTGCTTCTAGCGGTGAACGTTCAGTAAGACTGACTCCGGCGAGCCATCCTCCGACTCTGACCCCTGGGCCTGCGAAGCTAGACGGGAATCCCAATCGATCTAATTCATTTTTTATGACTAATGGGAAGTCAAGTACGGCACTATCTAGCCACATTGCTCCTATTCCTGGTTCATCTGCAAAGGCAATTGCCGCTCCACCACCAAGTGAGAAGGCGGTCATTCCAACTTCTCCCGGAGAATATCCTTTCTCAGAAACTAACCAATCATAAGCCCCCAAGATGTCTTTGTATTCTTTTTGACCGATGCTCACATAATCACTGACAACATCGCTATCGCCATAATTCCTCAAATCAAAGGAAAGACTATTGATTCCTGCTTCAGCAAGATAACTTTGCATCAACAACATTTCTGGCTTGCATTTACCATTCTGAGGCATTCCGTGTGTTTGTATTACTACAGGAGCATTTTGATCAACTTCGATATACCATCCTCGAAGAGTTATTCCGGATTCCCCTCTAGGTTCAAATGAGGCATTCTCGTACTGATATTGATAATTAGATACATCAAAATTCTTCCTTATGTCTATACGCTCCTCTGAATCATTCCATGGTTCAAAACTTTCCCAGTCGTCATTAGTGGTCCAATTATCAGGCGTATTAGAAGCCCACATACCACAACCTGGATTTGCAGAAATACCTTGGGATGCAACTGTGTATCCAATACCAATATAAGCGAGTGAAAATAAGAATGTCGATACTAAGAATATTGCAACAATTTTTCGTTTGTTCTCAATTATGGGAGCTATGTTCCAGCGGCTCATTGTTCTACGGAAGAGTATATTGCAAATAAAATAGAGACAGTATCGTTGGTTTGAAGTTTGATTTTGTACTAGTTTTTGTATTTCATTTTGATTTAGGTATGGAAAGATAGTTTCGTAAAAAAGAATTGATGCGGAATGAATCTGTCATGTAGTATCTTTTCCAATCCATGCTTCGAATGAACATAGCCGTAATGTGCTACTATAATCTCTCTTAATTTTTAATTCAGGTTTTGGTTTGCCGGCTAGGATTGGAGGAAGAATTTCGTTTATTTTACTGTTGGCAGATGGAATGTCTGATTCTGCCACTATTACCCTACCTCGTATCAATGAAACGTCACTCCGATTGAGTAAGGGGATTAAGTCAGGGAGAAACTCTATTGTTCGATGAGGAAGGTTGACCAGGACCAAATCCCATTTGCCTGAATATTGAGGATTTTGAGAAAGTTTTGTAGCATCGGCCAATCCAACTATTCTGTCATCATAATATTGTTGTAACTTTTCTGATTTGGTTGGATATTCCCTTTTATCCCATCTCTTGAGATTCTCGAATAATAATTCCACTGCTGATGAATTCAAATCAGAGGCTAGTATATTCCCTGCTAAGTCTTCTTCTGCAATCAAGGTAGATAGTGCGGGACCTACTCCACAAAACGGATCACAAATTGCTAAAGGACGATTGAGTTCATTACGTAATTCCTTAGCGAATCGAAGTGTTTCGAGCCTCTCTGTTTGAAGTTTGGTTGAATAGTATGCCACTTTGGGATCACATGATATATATCTGCCGGATTCTTTGACGGAAACCTTTGTGTTGGTGAGTTCTGAAGGAATGTTGTCAAAATATAATTCTGAATCTTTACGCGCTCCTATAGGTTTTAAATCTCTAATTCTTAATTCTCCCATCACTCCTCCATCTGATAGTACTAATCTAATAAATGGGTGAGAGAGTAATTTGGCTTGGGCAATTTTAGATGTGTATTTTTCAATACTATCATCTATTCTTACTATCATCATATCTCCGAAAAATTCATGCGATGAAGGCCATGATTCTTTATGCTCAATCACCGTGTCTTTTCCTACTAAATTTTCCAAATGATTCCACCAATCGGTATCTATGATTTCATTTGGCTTTCCTTCAGAGAAAACAATTTCAAATTCACAGAGAGGTTTTGGTAAATTTATATTGGCGGACACTGAAATAGGGATTAGGCGATTATTTCCGTCTTCTGAGGAAAAAATTCTGTGCTCCTTGGATAACCAATCATATTTCGTTATCTCGGTTAAAGCAGCCTGTACTTTTTTATTTGGCACTAGTAAATGTCGCATCACGTTCATGATGTGCAGGCGGTTAGACCCCTTCACCATGACGGAGGAGAGGTTGTCGGCTGGCTTGTGGCTCATTGGCTTGGGGCCTGGTAATTTAGATCACATGAGTAAGAAGGCAATCGACGTAGCAAGAGCATGTTCTGAAAGATTCTTAGAAGGCTATACTGCTATTCTACCGCCTTATCAAGAAGATAGATTAGAGGATTTTGTAGGGAAGTGGGAGAGAATAATGAGGCCCCTAGTTGAAGACCCTGAAAAATTATTAAAATTAGCCAAAGAAGAACCCGTCGCGTTACTAATTGTGGGAGACCCCATGCAAGCCACTACTCATGTTGATTTAGAAGCAAGGTGTGATGAATTAGATATAGATTTCAATATTATACCAGGGATTACTGCTACGGCACTTGCAGTATCATTATCGGGATTACAATCCTACAGGTTTGGGAGGCAGGTTACCATTCCTTATTCCTATGGTGATTATTTACCTTCGTCGCCTTTGGAAATGATCTATAGAAATTATGATAATAATCTCCATACTCTTGTATTGTTGGATTTAGACCCTACAGGAATGGGGGTAGAGAAACCAACTCCTATGAGTCCTCACGATGCATTCACAATACTACAAAAAATGGAAAAAAAAATGGTCGAGGGTGGTAAAAAAATCTCGCAGCCGGTAAAGAATTTAGATGGTGTTTTACTTACCGATATCTCATTAGATTCTCAAAAAATAATTGCTGGCAACCTTTCTGAAATATCAGAGTACAATGATGGTTGGATCCATTGTTTGATTATACCTTCTAAAATGAATCAAAATGAAATTGATGCCTTTGAGCGTAGGAAAATTGTTTGACCATCTAATCGACGAACTCAAGGGGGGTCGATGTTTCCGTTAATTGTATAACATGGCTCGCCCACCTGCTGAAGTAAGATTTCCTGGCGATAAAAATCGTAGGAAAAAGGTCAAAGTGCGCGGTATAAAACAGGCTTCTAAACAAATCCAACAAAGATTAGAGAAGGACTTGGATGCTCTTTTGGAAGACCCTAAGATATTCTTGCCGGAAATAAAAGCGGAACTTGGTAGACCTAGAAGAGATATGATGGCTGCAAGCTTGAAGGAAATTGAATATGTCTCAAAAAAGCGTCACGATAGGAAATGGTTAGCTAGAAGAATGGTGAAGAGGAGGGGTTGTATGGTTTCCCGGGCATTAGCTGGTAGTCTGTTGGCTGCTCTTGATGGAGACCATTCAACAGTAGCCGTATTCAATAATCCAATATATGGTACTTCGAGTTTTATTAGAAGAGGTAATGGGAAGCAGGCCCATCAGGCAGCAATTCAAAATTATAATAATCATAAATTAAGAATGTTAGCTTGGGATGAGCACGCAAAATCTGGGCACTGGTTTTTCTCTTGGAAAGATGGGTTTGAATATACAGGCATGGTACCTAAATCGCCTGAAAATTGGATCGATGCTGCGCTGGAATTCTCCTCTGTTAAATTTTCTGGAGATAAAATAAGATGGAGTAAAGGACTGGATGAAGAGACGGTGCAGAATAACGTCTTTTCAGATTCTGGATGGTTAAAAATTACTTTCCAAAACGGCGTTATTGCTGGATTGTCGCAAAATTCTCTTACCAAAACTGAAGAAGGTTTCGTTCCGTCAATAGCACTCACAATGTTGCCGCCAAAAATCTCTGAAATCATTGATACTGAGTGGATGTGGAGGCCAATTGGTTGGCCTGAAGATAGGGCTTTACCAACTGAAGGATTGGAAAAATTAGATGAAGTGTTACTTGCTTGGATGTCAATGGCTTTGGAAGATTCTTCGTTAGGTAGAGAATGCCGTAAAAGTATCTTGAACTCAATTGATGAGGGTTATGTTAGTGGAAATAATTGGTTCGATAATGAGTCAAAGAAAGACTTCTTAGAATTTTTATCCGGAAGTGAGGATGAAAAGGAGGCAATTGCCGCTATATTAGATAATCTAGAAACTGGAATACATGTAAGGCAAGATGGCTTTACTTTTGAATTGGAGGAAAAAGTTGTAAGATTTGAAGAAAATGCTTGCCATCCTCTTTTGGTTTCTTTATGGAAAGATCACGGACTCACAATATTGGATCAAATGTTCGAATTAAGTGGCGAAGAAGCCGAGGAGATTTACAATAAACAATTACAACGAAAACAAGGGTTTGGGGCTTTTTTGAGAGAGTTGAAAAATCATCTCTCAACGGCAAAGAAATTAGACTCGTTACCTTGGAGTAGTGTTTCATTACCAAAGCCACTTAGTTTTGCTGATAAATTAATCAGAAAGGCAGGAGACGATGGAGTTGCATCCACTGTATCGTTGGCTAGAAAAGGAAAAGATTTGGATGCGGCAATGGGATGGGCTTGGCTTGTCGTACACGATAGAACAGAATCGGATGCATGGAGATTTGATTCAGCCTCACGTGACAAAGGTAGCGATTGGGTACCTGCACTACATATGTTATGGGATTCAGCAAAATTAGTTCTGAATGAGAATAGTGAAGAGGCAGTATCGGACTATGTTGAAGCTATGAAAAAATTAGCAGAAATATCTGGTGCTGGTAAATTAACTCCTCCATGAGTATCAAACTACTATCCAAATTGCAACAGCAATTAATGAAAAACCCATTCCTCTGTTTAACATTGTAGCGGACTTCGTAGTTGTGAACAACTTTCTTAGTTGAGTGCCGAAACCAGCCCATGTCATAACAGCAGGTAAACCAAATACAAGATTAAGTCCTACAAGCATCACTTTTGCTCCGAAACTAGGGCCGAATAAAAGTCCGAATTGAGTCATTAAAACTAGAAAATGGATCCATGCTTTACCGTTGACGATTTGCAGAACAATACCAGTTATTGGACCCAATTTAGTGCTTTTTTGTTCATCGTCTGACATTGGGGAAGATTTGAAAACTTGATATCCTAAATATGCGATATATAATGCTCCAATGTATGTTAATAAATCAAAGAAATTTTGGTTTTTTTCTATGAATACAGTTGCTCCACCTACAAAAATACCCAATGATGACCAACCTACTGCCATTCCTGAAATTAATGGCAGGGTGCCTTTGAAACCGTGCTGCGAACCGTGTGCGGCACAAAGAATATTATTTGGCCCTGGAGAAAAACACATTGCAATTGTGAAGACTAGGAATTGGGCGAGAAGTTCTGAATCCATATTAACCACTAAGCACGAGTGGTAAGTAAGTCGGCTGCTGCGGCTAAAGCCTGTTCAATGTCGTTCCAAATATCCTCAACATCTTCAATTCCAACGCTCATTCTAACAAAACCGGGAACTACTCCTGCTTCCATTCTTACTTCTTCGGGAACAAACATATGACTGGAATTAAACGGGCATTCTACTAAACTCTCAACACCGCCTAGACTTGTTGCTTCAAGTGTCATATTCAATGATTTCAGGAACTTTAGGGCTGCGGCATCTCCGCCTTTAACTACGTAGGAAAGCATACCACTGCCTTTTGGTAAAATTCTTCTTGCTAACTCATAATCATCATAATTTGGTAGAGAAACGTGATTCACTGATTCAATCATTGAATGTGTAGAAAGCCTTCTTGCTAACTCCGCAGCGTTAGATGTGTGGATTGGCATTCGAGCATGTAACGTCCTCATTCCCCTCTCTAGAAGATAACACATGTGAGGATCTGCGGCGCCTCCAAAGTGTACCTTTTTAGGGAAAATTTGGGCAATTAAATCTTTTTTACCCACTACAAATCCTGCAATTAAATCTGAGTGGCCACCGAGATATTTTGTTCCTGAATGAATTACTAAGTCAAATCCGCTCTTAACTGGGTTGCAGCCCCACGGTGAAGCAAATGTATTATCAACAACAGAAATTAGATTATTTTTTTGTGCTATTACGGCCATGGCGTCTAAATCGCAAACTTTCAGAACTGGATTAGATAATGTTTCCACATAGATCATTTTTGTGTTGTCTTGAATTGCAGCTTCATATGAAGAAGGGTCTCTCATATCAGCCATAGTAACTTCAATACCGAACCGCGGAAGATCTTCGGTAAGCAACCCATATGTTCCCCCGTAAACGTCAGCACTAGCAATAACATGATCTCCGCTTGATAAGAGACCGAGAAGTGTTGTAGATATTGCCGCCATGCCACTAGCAAAGGTTTCTCCGTCCTCTGCACCTTCCATGGCAACGAGTTTTTGCGCGACCGCTTCTGAATTGATACTGGATAGTCTCGCATAGAGCATTGTGTGCTGAGCCCCACCAGCCCAACCAGCATATCTTTCATCGGTCAAATGATATGTTGAAGATAAAAATACGGGAGTGTTTACTCCTCCTCCAACAGAATTTGTTCCTGAATGTACTGCTTTGGTTGCGAATCTCTTGTCGGTATTGTCATTGCTCATATACCTCGGAGAGAGTGTTAGCAAATCAACTAAACGGCGAATATATGATAAAGATGTCGAGATTTTGACGGAGAATAGTGAAATTACCGACTTATTGACGGAAATACTAAGAAAGAAAGGTCTTAGCGTCGTATAATGCCCTTTTCAAATCTAGATACTAAAGATTCTGGTATACTAAAAATGCTAAATGAAGATTCGAGAGCAACTACACAGGCAATAGCCGATGCTTTGAATATGCCAAGAGTTACGGTCCATGATAGAATAAAAAGATTGCAAGAGAGAGGGGTGATAGACAAATTTTCTGTAGAAATAAATCGAAGAGAGTTGGGATGGCCTTTGCATGGATTCATTCTTGCGAATTGGGCGGGACAGAGAGAAGACATTGATAGGAGATTCGTGGCTGAAGAAATTTGCAAAATGCCTTTCGTTGTAGGATGCCATATAGTTACTGGTCAATGGGATTTTATTGTAGAAGTGGTAGCTAAAGACATGGCTAATTTAGGAGATTCAATCTTAGATCAGTTGTCTGAAATTAATGGAGTTGGGCACACTCAAACTTTGGTTTCTTTTTACAGCTTTGACGGCGTTGCCAAATCTCTTGGTTAACTGATAGTATCATTAGTTCCCCATATTCTATCTGTTAATTGGAGGAACAGGGCGACCACTGGACCTATTAATATCGCAAAAATAATTGTTCCTAAACCAAAAACCCCGCCGAGTTTCCAACCAATCAATAATGCAATTATTTCGATTGTTGTTCTAACTCTGCCTATTGGTATATTGGTGATTCTCTGAAGACCTGTCATCCATCCGTCGCGTGGCCCCGGGCCTAAGTTCGCGGTCAAATAAAAACCACTACCTATGCCGACCAATATTGTGCCTAACAATACTTGAATAAACTGATAAATTTGTTGTTCAGGGTGTGGAAGATATGGTTCCATGACATCAATTGCCGCGGCAATTAATATTGCATTTAGGATAGTCCCCACCCCTGGTTTTTCTTTTAATGGAATCCATAAGAAAAGTACTATTACGCTAATGAAAAACGTTGCTTGACCTATTGTCCAGCCAAATTGGATTCCGATACCTTGGGCTAAAACTGTCCAAGGGGCTACCCCGAGTCCGGCTGCAATAATTACGGCATCTCCTGTACCGAATATCCATAATCCTATTACTAATATGGTTAAGGTGTTTAATTTGGGCTTAGTAGACATTGGGTCAGTAGAGCTCCAAGTAGTGGTAGGTACCTTTTTTGCCAATTTGAAAAAAGGTTGAGATTTAGACAAAAATTACTCACCTTTAACCCAATTAGAGTATTCATCCGTAGATTCTACCACCCAATATAATATTTCAGGGACATCATAAGGATGTTCGGATTTTATCTTATGAATCAATTTTTTAATCTTAGATTTAGTAGTTTTAAGTTGTATAAGCCATTCTGATTCACT
>DAJO01000005.1:15041-15198 GCA_002498985.1 Euryarchaeota archaeon UBA257 | reverse complement strand
AGATGCCATTATTAGAATTGTTTTTGCTTCTCTATCGACCAATAAAGCCAGGTAGTATTCATGTGCAATTGAGCAACCAGCTTCTACATACAAATTATTTACTATTTTCCCACTTGAACCAGTTTGTTTCGTAACAAGTTTTCTTCCAATTATATTC
>DAJO01000005.1:0-14938 GCA_002498985.1 Euryarchaeota archaeon UBA257 | reverse complement strand
CTCTTCCTCCTGCATGAATTTGTGATTTCACCGCTACTACTTTTGAATCTAAATAATCGTACGCATTAAGGGCATCTTCTACTGTTTTACAGTGTACTCCATCTTGTACTTTCACTCCTGCTTGTTTAAACAGAATTTTCCCTTGATACTCGTGAATATTCATAACTCTCAACCTTCCGAGTGGAAGTCGCTCTTTGAACGATGCGCCTAACGATGTTCAAATCTTAAGCACGAAGTGCTGAAATCTATTGTCATATCCGGCGAAGTATGGATGTAGTAGTTCTTGCTGGTGGATTTGGTACTAGGTTGAGACCTTGGACTGAAGGAAGAGCAAAACCGTTACTCCCAGTTTTAGATAAAACTCTTCTAGAAAGGGTAGTTGAATGTGTTCCAACTAAAATGGTTGATAGAGTAATTATTGCAGCGGGTTATAGTGTCGATGAAATGCAGAGTTTCTTTTCATCATCTAATCTTCCTTTTGAGGTAATAATTTCAGTTGAAGATGAGCCTTTAGGGACCGGAGGCGCAATTTCAAAGACTTTTGAACATCTTACTGGCGAAGGGCCAGTCTTAATTTTGAATGGAGATCTTGTTTCAAGTGTAGATGTTAATGATTTATTGGCACATCATAAAGAAAAGAATGCTTTAGTTACTCTTTCACTTTGGCATGTAGATGATCCTAGTAGGTTTGGAGTATGTGGCTTAGATGGCTCTGGAATGATTACAAAATTTCAAGAAAAACCTGAACCAGGGACAGAGTTTTCGAACCTGATTAATGCGGGGTGTTATCTAATTGAAAGAGAAGTATTGAAATCTCTCTCGTCAGAGAAGCATAGTATGGAAAGAGCAGTATTTCCTGAAATCGCAAAAACTGGGAAGATGGCTGGATTAGAATTTAAGGGCTATTTTGTTGATGCTGGGACTCCTTCGTCATTTATTGAAGCAGTACAAGTTTGTATTTCTAACAAAAGATTCGAAATCGGTGCTATACATGACAAGCATACGTGGATTTCTGATAAAGCATTCATACATGAACCATATCAAATAACTGGCTCATCTATTTCAAACAATGTGTCTATTGGTAAAGGTTGTGAAATTCTCGACTGTGTAATTTTATCTGGGGCTAAAATTGGAGAAGGATGTAAATTGCAGAGATGTTTAATTGGAGAATCTAGTATAATCAAAGGCGGCTCTGTTATATCTGATAAGGTCATAGGACATGGCGAAATAGTATAATTTGTCCGTCATCATCATATCGGCATTATGTCTCGCAGTTCTATGAACGACACTCTAATCGTTGTTAATTTCAAAACTTATCAAGAGGCTCACGGTGTTGCTGCTGAAGAATTGGCAGTAATAATGCAAGATTTAGAGACAAATGCACGTATGGTTGCGGTAGTATCTGCTTTTGATTTATCTTCTGTCGTTTCAGCAGCACCTAACTTAGAAGTCTGGACTCAACATCTAGATCCAATAAACTTTGGTTCAAATACTGGTTGGTTACACCCAGATACAGCGGCATGTAGAGGTGCTAAAGGGACTCTGATTAATCATGCAGAACATAAAGTATCTATCGAACACATTGCGATGCTCTTAGACAGTGTTCCAGAAGATTTCACAGTTTGCGCTTGTGCTGCTGATATTGAAGAAGCAAGAGCATTGTCAGCATTAGAACCTAATTATGTAGCAGTTGAACCTCCTGAATTAATAGGAGGTGAAATTTCAGTAACTACTGCTGACCCTGAAATTGTTAGCGGAACAGCCGCAGCTATACGCGAAATTAGCGAGAGTGTAGGAATTTTATGCGGAGCCGGTGTAAAAAATGGCGATGATGTATTCGCAGCAATTAATTTAGGTACTTCCGGAGTACTTTTGGCTAGTGGAGTCACCAAAGTCAGTGACCCAAGAAGTGCTTTAAATGATTTAATTTCTAAAATTTAGAAAATTATTGATGCTAAATCAAAATAATTTTTCTACTTCTAGAAAGATGATTATTGTAGCAAAATCACTGTTTTGCTCTCTTTCTAGATGCTTTTCGGCGACGAAGTTTCTTCTTACGCCATTTCCAGCGTTGGTTTCCTTGCTTCTTCCAGGCACGTGAACCTCGCTTCATGCAGCCCGCCGACCTACTGCCCCTATATGAGCGATTTGTATTGTAAGAGATAACTCTAATGATGGAAATAATTATCTTTAGTGGTGGGCGATACAGGATTCGAACCCATGTCATCGGCTTAGAAGGCCGATATGATATCCAGACTACACCAATCGCCCTTGGGCTGACGCGGCAGTATCTCTTTGATGAACCCTACACCTCAAACATTTTCCTGAAGGAGGCTATCGACAGCGTCCTCTAATACCTCTTGCATTTGATCTACATCTGCTCCAGCACTGTAATTTAAGGCACCATCATCAGATATGTCGCTTCTAATATCTTTGACCGTCCGCCCTATTTTTTTTGCAATTTCTTTCTTTTGACGTAGGTTCTTTCTTCTCAAAGAAAATACACTTATTATTGCAGATAAACTTCTAAGTATACTTTCTAAAACAGCAATCAAAAATAGGCTACTAATAAAAGATGTCGCGATTTCATTTAATCCATTAAATAATTCTTCAATCTCGGAGATTTGGACCTGTGCATCCCCCACTAAAAATACACCCAACACTCCGAAAGGTAGCATTTTGGCTACGTCTCTAGATAAATCCTCAGTCCAATACGAAAGAATTCTTACCGCGCCCACCACAGATGTTGCGATTAGTGCATTACGTGAGTGGTCAGCATCTGGAGATAACAAAGTCAATATGATTGCTAAAACCAAAGTCCAGAATGTAATTAGTACCGGTACAAAGACAATATATTGAAGGACAAAGAAAATTGTTCTAGAATATTTTTTAAATCTTCCCGAAAGATTGTCTGAGTAATGATTTAGATTAAGCGTGATTAAATCTCTTTTTGCCAATGCTCTATAAAAAATAAATACAAATACAGAGTAGACAGAAATCGCAATTATTGCCCCTAGAGTAGGATAAGATTCCCTAATTATTAATTCAAACAAATCTTCTATCTCAGATATGTTACTTGGTATTTCCATGTTGTACCGTGTACGTTTGACATATTATGATTATGCGTTTCATGATTTGAATGGTTTAGCACATTTTGGACATCTAGCCGGCATAGATACTCTTTTCCTCTCCCAAGTGTAACCACAATCTCCACAAATCCACTGCCTTTCTGGTAATTTTTCAAGGACTCTTTCTCTCATTTCTTGTAATACTAAAGAATCTGCTAACTTTGGTGCAGGGGCAATCTCTCTAACTAAGTTAGCGTGAATCTCTCCATGATCCAATAAACCTGATGCGTGCAACAGTTCATGAGATAGGGTATGCTTGTAAAGAGCCAAATCTCTATTCAACATAGGATTAAGGCCGATAGTCACGGGCCCACATGACAATCTTAACTTTCTTCTTCGAAACAATTCATTAGCACTATACTCAAAACGTGTCATCCCCAGTCTTGAGTCATTTTCATCAATCCAAACTAGGGTCAGATTTTTCCCTAGATATTTGAGAAAAGGTGCTTCCTTTTTATCCAGTTTTTCTTTCAATAAATGGATTAGATCTTCTGGAAAATCAGGATTAGAAGGTAATAGTTTGTCATCTCTCTCATCTCCCCCTGCACTGGACATACCCCTGCCTGCTCCATTTCCCTTAAATGGCCGTCGTAAGTCCGATGTTTATTGGGCGTGTGGCGCAGCTTGGAAGCGCGCTTCTTTGGCTAAGAAGAGGCCCCGAGTTCAAATCTCGGCTCGTCCACCATATGATAATGCATAATTCCCTTTTTCAATTTATTTTTTTCTCGTAGAAAAATACTATTTCTAACTCATTCCAACTCTGAGAAATATTATTTTCAGAATATACATTTGCCCTTATTTCCTATTTAATGCTAATAACTTAAAAAGACAAATTAACAAAAAATACACTTATTAATAGTCATATGTATAATATTATTTATTTTTATTATCATATAAGGTATTATACAATCTAATATTTTGCCAATCGAACAAATAATAAGCCTAGCACTATGTCGTGCATTTATGGTAACGGATAAAGCGAAACTCGAATACATATGGCTAGATGGATATGAACCTACTCAGAATATGAGGAGCAAAACATTAGTCAAGAAAAATTTCTCTGGAGATGTTGGAGACTGTCCAATGTGGTCATTCGATGGTTCCTCCACAAAACAAGCAGAAGGTGGTAGTTCAGATTGTTTGTTGAAGCCTGTAGCTATTTACCCGGATCCACAGAGAATCGACGGTTTTCTTGTTATGTGTGAAGTATTGAATGCTGACGGAACCCCCCATCCAAGTAATGGTAGAGCAACAATAGAAGAAGATGATGATGACTTCTGGTTTGGTTATGAACAGGAGTATTTCATTATGGATGTGGATACACAACTTCCTTTAGGTTTCCCAGTTGGTGGGTATCCTGGGCCTCAGGGACTTTACTACTGTTCTGTTGGTGGAAAAAATACTCATGGGAGAGGTCTAGTTGAAGAGCATGCAGACTTGTGCCTAGAGGCTGGTATCAATTTTGAAGGAATCAATCAAGAGGTTGCCTGCGGTCAATGGGAGTTTCAGATATTTGCTAAAGGTGCGAAAAAAGCAGGTGACGAATTATGGGTTGCTAGATATTTATTAGATAGATTGACTGAGAAATATGGATATTATATTGAGTATCATCCTAAACCTATTCAAGGTGATTGGAATGGTTCAGGAATGCATGTCAATTTCAGCGATGGTAAAATGAGGGATGAGGGTGGAGAGGCACTTTTCACAAATATCTGTGAAGCTTTTGGTAGAAATATCGAGAAACATATGTCGGTTTATGGCGCTCACAATGAGCTACGCTTAACCGGTCTCCATGAAACACAATCAATTGATCAGTTTTCTTTTGGTGTATCTGATCGTGGAGCATCCATACGTATTCCTATAGGAACAATAGAAGATGGTTGGAAAGGTCGACTTGAAGACAGGAGACCTGCATCAAATGGTGATCCATACAAAATCGGCGCTGTTGTGATTAGCACTACTAAATCTGCATACTGATTTTTATCATTTCGACAATTTCATCAGCACATCCCCAAGAAAGAGTCACTCCGGCTCCTCCATGGCCATAATTATGAATTACTTTTTTGCCATTTATCATTTCTTCTTCCAGTCTAACTTCATAGCGAGATGGCCTCAACCCTACAGCAGTACCTACAATATTATCTCTATTTAATTCGGGCCATAATTCTTCACATTTCGAAAGAATTGTTTCCGTATCTTCTGGTCTAATATTTTCTTCCCAATCATCTTTTTGAGCAGTTCCTCCAAGAACTGTTACATCTCTTCGAGGAATTGTGTAAGTTAGTGTTTCAGGTTTTTGATCAAATCTTCCAAATCCTGGATCCTGTTTGATGTAAACAACCTGGCCTCTTACTGGCCTTAGTTCTCTATCATTGCATAAATCTCTTCCACCAAGTCCGCAACAATTGACTATTATTTCACCTGGTACTTCTTGTAATGAAGAAAATTCTCTTAATTCATATAGCCCTCCCAATTTTTCAAATTTCGCTAGTAACCAAGGCATGTAATGATTCATTTCAATAACTGGCGCTTCAATTTCCCATCCGAAATTATAACCATTAATAATCTCTGAATCTTCAAGTATTCTGAAATGAGGGATTTCTGAACTCCAACCTGGTAATTCACATTTTTCTTTCAAGTATTCTCTTCCTAAGCGTAAAGTTATACAATCCACATTTTCTTCATTTTTCAGTCTAATTAATTCGTAGAATGTTTCAGAAGACCATTTATTTGTTTTCTCTACGGGTTCCGCAAGAAATGGATACCACCACGCAGCTGCAACATCAGAAACAGTATTAGGACTCATATTTCTTGTTAAGATAGTGACTTTGAATCCAGACTCCAAGAGTCTGATTGCAGTAGTAATTCCAGAAACTCCCGCACCTAGTACAGTAATGTCCATGAGTTGCAATAGAGGTATGGTAAATCATCTAGTCGGTATGATAACAATCTTGAATGATTGGACATCTCGCAGTACAGGTGACACTGTGCCAAAAGTTAGAAGACCAAAAAAAGGTTGGTTTCGCCCCTCAAAAAAGAAGCCTCGTCGCGGACCCTTAGTTGCTCCTAGTGAGAGAGGCTTACCTCCTTGTCCGGCATGTGGAGAATGGAGTATGCAGAAAGATAATAATCGTAAAGAAATTTTTTGTGGTTCGTGTGGCGCTATTGCCTAATTTTTATCGTAAATCCAATATGTTACAATCTCTCCGCTATTACTGTCGCAGTGATGAGGAACCGCACCGGATGCCTTGGGTATCGCGAGTGATGGGCGATCTGAGCGGCTACCAAGGTGAATAGATTGGATAGAATAGTAACCGATAATCAAGGTAGGAAACTACGTCTATTAGAGCCGAAATCCCTAACTTCTGCTCCAAAGGATTTTCATTTATCTAGAGTGAGTAGACCTTTTAGAAGGTATTTTTCGTTAGTTGCAAACTCATTAATTATGGTTTTTCTTGTTCAAGCTTTCTCTGCCCAGCTAATCGGAGTCCTCACAGCTCAACCATTATACGTTATTGGATGTAGTTTCGTGACCTTTCCGTGCATTGGTTTTCTGATTTTTCTTCATCGTCCTAAACTTATTGAAGTTAGGTTATTGACATCTGATGAAAATGGTATATTTGCACATCCAATTCCCGAGGGGGGTTCAATACAAACTCCCATTCCTACGAAAATGAATCGTTTTTTAGTTCGGGATGATTCAGTAATTGATACGCCACCGTCATTTTGGATATGGATTATTTTTGTAATTTGTCTTTGTATTTCATTTGTAATTGCAATTATTGAGATAATAGGCGGTGAGTTAGGTTTGATTTTATCCTTAATAATGGCTCTGCCAATGACTCTAATTTTATTTTCTATCCCAGTTTATGCTTGGTGGTCATCATCTAATTCTTGGATTGGTTTACCGACTCGTTTGAGGGATGCTGAATCTTGGTTAATTGCAGGAATGGCCGCCGGTGTCCCTGCAATTTTGATTAATAGTTGGTTAACTCCCGCTTTAGTACCTTCATCTTGGTCCTCAGTAACAGAAGAATTTATCATTTATACTCTAAGTGCTCCTATTGGTGAAGAGATTTTTAAGTTCTTAGCAGTTTTATGCTTTATTTCTTCAATAAAAGGTCCAAAGACTGGTTTTCAAGTCGGTTTCACTGTTGGATTAGGTTTTGCTATCGCTGAAAATTTTCAATATCTTCTACTTTCTTATGGAGGGGGGGGATTCACAGGCTTATTTGTAACCTCATTAATTAGAGGAATTGGTTCGATTCCGGGACATGCGGTTTGGACCTCATTCAGTGGCGCTGCCTTGGGTTGGTGGATAAGTAATCCAGATAACAAAGCGAAAGTAATTTTTATGATACAGAGTCTTTCTTCCAAATCAATGAATATGATTGAAAGTATAGGAATTGATGTTGATATGGACGGCGATACGTCTGGATTTGATGGCCCAGAGTATACGATGTTAACTGCACTTGAAGATGCTAAAAAGACTTCTGATGATATTAATTGGACAGTTTCAGGAGATAAATCTCAACAAATATTAACCTCTCTAATTGGTAATAGTAATCCGGAATGGTGGAAATTGTCTGAACAAAATCATACTACTGAAAGTTCGGTGATGATGATTCAGACTAGTAATAAAATTACAAACAATGAGCCCCGATTAAAAATAATTCCTCCTAAGTCAATTATTGCCGGCCTCCTAATCGCAATCTTTGGTCATTCAATATGGAATGGTTCGGGAATTATTTTGTTTGAGGTTGGCACAATAATTGGTCTAAGTGAAGATATTAACCTTGTACTATCTTTACTTTGGATTATTTTTCTTGTCGTAGTAGTTCTTTTCGTTTCTTTTTTGCTGATGAGAGGAATCAGCACTATTTCAGATATTAGCAACTAACAATTATTCTATCTGTTCATGCGAACCTTTCATGACCCCCCCTCGTTGCAGAAAGAGTGGAATTACCATGGACATAGGTGACGACCAAATTATTTCTGTCAGCCTTGTTCTGGCTTTATTACTACTTTCGCGAGTTAGAGATCTATTAGACAATAGTGGATTATTTGCAGCAACAATGACCGGTCTAACAGTGTCTTTAATGGGTCATTGGACTTGGTTGATTGCACTATTCACTTTCCTAGTTATAGGTTCTCTAGCTACGAAATGGAAATTCGAAGAAAAGACATTACTTTCATTGGAAGAGGCTAATGAGGGGTTAAGGAGTTGGAAAAATGTTCTAGCCAATGGGGGTGCAGTTTCAATAATGGCAATTTATAATTTCATATTCCCTGGCGAGGAATGGATTTATTTTGCTGCTATAGCAAGTATTTCTGTGGCCTTGTCTGATACTCTAGCATCCGAAATAGGTTCATTAGATACTAGGACTAGAAGTATAACTACTCTACAATCAGTACCTGCTGGTACTAATGGAGGAATGTCTCCTACAGGGACTATAGCGGCTTTAATAGGCGCAGTAATTATTTCAATTACAGGGGTGATTTTCTCCCCTGAAAATTCAACAATCAATGATATAAATTTACTATTAATGTTGACATTAATTGGATGGCTTGGATGTCAAGTAGATTCAATTTTAGGAGCAGTTTTAGAAAATAGAGGATATCTTGGAAAGCATAGTGTGAATTTCCTTGCAACATTTTCTGGTTCACTTATGGCGATTATCTTTTATTATCAATTCCTATGAACTAATTAGCGTTGACTTTGAGTAATAATAGGTGTTGGCATAAGCATGAGTGGCAGAAAGTCTGGTAAAGTTTTTCTTTCATTCTCTATTATTTCATTATTTCTTTTTTCTCTTATTAGTGCCTCCTCGGCCCAAATCATAGCTCCTGAAGGGCCCGGAATTGAATGGGAAAAACCTGACAGCCATCGACTTTTTCTGAAAGGCGATGCATCTTCTCCATTTCTCGATAATAATTGGAGTTCATTAACAGGTCAACCTATTGGTTCAGTGGACTTCCAAAAAACGGTGGGGTCAACAAATCTGATAGATATTCAATCAGCACCATTGACAGAAGATTTGGAATTCAATGGAAATATTACCATTCACCTTTTTGCATCTCTCGATGTTGCAAATGATGGTTGTAAGTTCACGAATGTACTTCCCGGTTCTCCCTTGGGTTCTGAAACAAAATTTTCTGTTTCTTTCTCATTAGGGAATAATCAAATTCTTTCCGAAGCCCAAACTAATTCTATTGTTATGGAAGAATCATTTACACTGGCACATGAATTTTTAATCGATGCGAATGATGTAAATGTTAGCCTTCTCAAGGGAGATTTAATCGGATTAAAAATCGATGTAATGCATGACTGTGCTCAGACAGGAGTTTTATGGTGGGATACATATGATGCAACCACTGGAATAGAATTTAAAGGTGAATTAATTTATCCTGAATTGGATCAGACAGTAGACCCTAATGGGATAATTAGAGTTGAGTTTACACCTAATTCTCCTTGGGGAAATGACCTCTATATTTCTCAGGTGTTAGAAGTTATCGGGCCAGTGGAATGGGAAGATATGATACATGGAAATGCCGATGAAGATACTAGATTAGATCATTTTGAAACTCCTCATGGAATAAGAATTGATGAACTGAATCGTACTGTATTAACTTGGTCATCTCAGAGTCAACTTTCAGCAGGGAAGTACATGATAGATAGTTGTTACAAATTATCCGATCAGGATCCTGGAGAAACTTGTGATTTGGTTGGCGTTCTTAGGTTTGAAGTCCTAGAACCAGAGCCATCTTTATTGAACGGAACTTGGGCCGCTATTTTGATACCTCTAAGTATTATTTTCTGGATTGGTATTTCGATGAAAGAAGCACTACTACCTTTACCTGCATATGGAGTGATTTTATTACTCGCATTGACAACTCTGGGGCCGGCTTTGGATTTGCCTGATATTGATTTCGAAGAACCAAGATTTGAGGGAGCAGCCCCCTCATTCTCATTATATGAGCATGGTGAAGATCAACAACTATACGATTTTAGTGATTTATTGTCAAATTACGATGCTATTGTAATTGGACTATTTACTCCAAGTTCTCCAAATGCCGAAATTCAGAGAGTTGATTTCGAAATCGCCCAAAAAGTGATTGATGATAATGTCGCCTTTATTCAAATTGCAACCGGAGAAGGCGTCAATAGTCTGGATTTAGAAAACTTAGTCAATCAAATTAATGGGAGTTGGCCAGTTCTAATTGATAACGCAGACTCATCTGTCGGGAAATCTTTCCCTAGCAGAGCTTCCGACTCAGTTTTCGTGATTGATTCAGCAGGATTTATTTCAACATGGGAACCAGGGACTATGTCTTCTCAATCGATAGAGGATGCTGTTCAATCATCCTATCTTGGTTCAGGAAATCTGCCTTTAGACCTAATAGGGCTAATTTTTGGTACAACCTTCTTACCGCTAATAGTTTTAGCAATGCCTAGAGGAGAGAAATATGAAGTTCCAAATTCTCCTCTTATCCCTGGTGCAGGTTTAGTCCTTACATTATTTTCTTCAAGTATTGGTTTTGCTTTGTGGGCATTACCAGTATCATTATTATCAATATTAGGTGTAGGTTCTTACTGGATTTTTGTTGAGATTGTATTAAGTTTGATACTGTTTTATCACGGTCTTTCAATGCTATTAAGAGGTGGAATTAGAGAAATCGAAATTTCTGGAAGGTTCTTTTATTCTAAATTGCCTGAACCATATAGAATTTGGTGGAAAGAGAATAAATTTCTGGATGATATGTACCTAGGTCTCTGGGTTGCATGGCTACTTTGGCTTAGAGTGCCAAGCACGATGCCTCAAGCCATTGGCGCAGTGGGGAGATCAGGATTAATTGGATTATTTATTTGTGTACTATTTTTCATAGGATATATGATCATGGCTGGCCTAGTGGTTGTAATTTTCAAAACTACTTTAGCAATAATTGGGGACTTGACGAGGATTTTGGGTTCATTAACCGTTGGTTTGAGACCGCGAGCATGGGGGTTAACATGTGCAATTCTAGGAATGTGGGTATTACTAAGTATAGTCGTTGGACCCTTATTGATTAACTAACTATGTCTAATTTAAGAAGATATTACACCGAGAGCATCATAAGAGGAACGTCTCTCGAAGGATTACCCTTGGGGGTATAGTATAACTTGGTAGTACAGCGGGCTCCAGTTGCACGGGAATGACGACGAATAAGTGATCTGATGGTATTGATGACCAACTGGAGCACTGACCCGTCGCAACCCGAGAGCGTGCAATTGCCAAGTGCACGCTAAGCGGAAGATACCCGCTGATCTGGGTTCAAATCCCAGTGCCCCCACCATTTAAAATCAAACTTTTAATTTATATTTAGATACTACTAGGGGTAGGTTTGAAGGATAAATTATACTTGCAGTAACTCATGGGTAGGGGAGTCGTCGCAATTTTACTGGTATTGTTACTCGTGATACCGTTAACTGGGAGCATTGCTGAAGGCCATAGTCATGATGACCATTCAAATGATTTCCAAATAATTAATTCTGGCGAAACCACTGATATACCACTGCAAAAATCAATTCCCTGGGGGGACTCGATTCCTTGGTGGGAAACTACTATGTTAGACGCCGATAGAGATGGAGTTCACGATTCTCTTACAGATGAAACAGGAATAGTAAATATTGGAATATCATATTCTAGAGATGTTCGAGAATCAGATATCGATTCACTTTCTTTAATGGGAATAAATATTAATTTAGAATTACCATCTGTTGATTCGCTGTTAATTGGAGGAATTCATGTAGATAAAATAGAAGAAATTTCTAATCTTGATGGCGTAGTCATGATTGAAAGATATGGTTCAGTTGTATTCTATGGAGATATTCAAACACCTTCTGTCAAAGCCAAGAATTCTTCTGAGTACTCTCTAGGTGCATGGGATTTAGGCGTAAGTGGGAATGGCATGAATATCGCACTAGTAGATACCGGTGTAGATAATGAACACCCAGGTCTTAGTGATAAATTTGTCGCAGGCTATGATGCGGTTTGTTATGTTCATACAGATCCAACCTGTCTTCTTTCAAATCCACTCAGAGAAGATGATGGTTCTTTCGATCCAGATGATGCTAATCAGCATGGGACCGCATGTATGGGGATGGCTAGTGCGACCGGTATTGAGGCCGATGGGAGCCAATCTGAATTTTATGGGGCCGCTCCTAACGCGACTTTAGTTGACATTAGAATCGGTACTGATGTCGGGGCGGGTCCCTTTGAAAATTATCTTTTAGAACAGGAATTTTATGAATCAGCAATGAATGGTCTGCAATGGGTTATTGACCATCGTGATGATGAATGGCCAGGAGTTTCAGAAGAATTTTATGGAATTGATATAATTTCGTTATCTTGGGGCATTACAAGTCATGAGAATGGTGGTTCAGACGGTTCTGATATGCATAGTCGAATCTTAGATGAAGCTATGATTGCAGGAATCATTGTTTCAGTTGCTGCAGGAAATGATGGCCCTAATAACGATGGTCTTTCTGGAATGGGTTCTTCAGATCTATCGGTCACCGTGGGAGCTACTGATGATCAGAATACAGTGGCTCGTGAAGATGATACGATTGCTGATTATTCATCTCGAGGTCCGAGAAAGGATAATGGCGATGGAAATCCTCTAAATGAATTGAAACCGGAAATTAGTGCACCAGGTTCTAATATAGTTCAGGCTGAAGGTTGCGTTACTAGTGGAGGATGCTCGAATTTAATTAATGACGCATCAGAGAATTCCTACACTGGCCGTGGTTCAGGTACTTCCTATGCGACACCTTCTGTTTCAGGAGTGATGGCACTTGTGTGGGAAGCAAATGAGAATCTAACTACAATGCAACTCAAAGAAATTTTGAAACAAACTGCTGAGAGACGTGGTGAGCCAAGTCTTCCAGACGTCGATCCCTATTGGAATAGAGATTTCGGATTTGGTATGGTAGACGCTTATGCTGCTACATTACTAGCCATCCATCTAAAAGAAACCGGAACAACTGAATTAGTTGATCCCGGGATTCAGAATCATCTTTTATCATTTAATGAGACTGATAATGTAAAACTAGTCGGGCATTCTTGGAGCACATCAGGTTCAGTAGAATCTGTGAATTTTAGAATAGATGGTGGAGACTGGATAGAGGCTAATTTCAATTCCTCAATAATTGAAGTAGGCCCTATTACTCCTTTCGAATGGTACGTTGAAGTAGATTCAAATAAATTCTCAAGCGGAACTCATACATTAGAAGTAGTCGCGTTTTCATCATCTCAACAGTCTCTTCCAATAGTTGTTCAATTTGAGAGCACTGGTGAGTCAACCTCTGCATATGATTTCTCAAGTATGATATATATTTTGATTGCAATTATTAGTATTACTTGGTTATCCATATTTTTATCGATAAAACTAGGCTATGTAGAAAAATTTTCAGCATTATCACCCAAATTGAAGCCAGAAAATAACTCTCCTATGGACGCAGAAATTATTGAATAATGGAAGTCCACTATACATTCCTTTCATATCTCGGTGTATATGTCCGTGGGTCGTGGTGCGCTTCTCAGACAGAGCAAATAGCATTCGTCCGACAGGTGTTAGACGGATGTTTGATCTTGCAGGCGATGATGCAATTCAGTTTGGTTTAGGAGAGCCTGATTTTCAACCTCCTTCAATCGCAATAAAGGCTTTCTCAAAGGCGATGGAAGATGGTAGAAACAAATACACTACTACAGCGGGTCTCCCAGAATTAAGGAAGAAAGTGGCTCAAACGTGGCATCATAGAGATTCTGGTTTAGATGAAAGAAATGTATGTATCACTATGAGTGGAACTAACGCATTACTGGATATTTTTCTCGCATTAGTAAATCCTGGAGACAATGTATTAATTCCAGAACCATATTTTCCCTTATACCCTACTGATGTGGTTCTTTGTGGAGGTGAGGCAAATATGTATCCTTGCCACTTTGAGAATGGTTTCGTTCCCACTGTAGAGGATTTACAATCTCGTGTGAATGAAAATACCATTGCTATTCTTTACAACTTCCCTAGTAATCCAACTGGAGGGAATGTAACTGAAGAACAGAGAGACAATCTTGTCCAGTTCGCTCAAGAAAATGATCTATGGCTAATTACCGATGAGGTTTATGATAAGATAGTTTACGATACCGAACATGTTTCATTCCTAGGGGCAGGCTATGAAAAAGTGATAATGATTAACTCTTTTTCTAAGACATTTGCGATGACCGGATGGAGAATTGGCTATCTGTTATCTCCCGATTTGGAAGCAATGGGGCAATTGACAAAAATGCAGTATTATGTAACTGCTTGTAGTAATGATGCAATGCAATATGCGGTTTTAGAAGCTTTAGAAAAAGCGAGTGATTATCCTGCAGAGATGTGTGCGGAATTTAAAAAGAGAAGAGATTTAATTTGTGATAGATTAAATTCAATGCCAAATGTATCTTGCAACATCCCAACTGGTGCATTTTATGTATTTCCAAAGTTTGATATCCCGGGTTATACAAGTGAACAATTGGCTATGAAAATGTTAGAGGGGGGTGTTCTATGTTCTCCAGGAACTGCATTCGGAAATGCTGGAGAAGGGCATTTACGATTTGCTTACACAATTTGTCAAGAGGACATCTCTAGAGGGATGGATAGAGTCGAAGAAATTATTTCGAAATTGATTTAGGCGTTAATATGAGTATCTTTCTTTCATATGGCTCTGGAATAGTTACCTTAATTCTTTCATGGTTTTTACTTAAGGATTTAATCTATGCCAGTATCTGCGT
>DAJO01000019.1:1132-33692 GCA_002498985.1 Euryarchaeota archaeon UBA257 | reverse complement strand
CCTGGTTCAGTTCCCCCCATTACTACAACCGGTCTTTCTTCGAGCAATTGAACAGCTTCATTAACACTTGATGGTATAATCCCTGAAACAGAAATTCCTGCTTCTGTGAAAGCCTCTCTAATTATTGTGGCATTAAGTCTAGTTGCTGCAATACCTATCTTGTCTAAGTGGTAGTCATCATTAATCAATGGTTTAGCTAATGATATCCCTTCTCTTGCCGGAGCACCTCCTCCAATAACTAATCCCAACCTGTCACCTGCAGAGACCCGATCTCTGATTATCGAAATTAATTGGCTTAACCATACATGTTTTTGTTCTACTTCTGGACGCAATAAACTACCGCCAATTGCTGCCACAATGATGGTCATCATGTATACGGAGACACTACTTCTCTATCAATGCCTAGGCTAGGTTAAGGATGAAGGGTTGAAATGCCCGCCACTTTGCCCATACACGAGGGTGGGCTATGTCAGAGGACTTAGAGATGCAAAAACGCAAACTTCGCGCACGAAAGACTCTCGAAGAAGTTTCGAAGATGAGAGGTATGGGTACTGAGTTAGTTTCAGTAATTATACCTCCTGAGAAGATGTTATCTGATGTTCGCCACCACTTAATTCAAGAAGGTGGACAAGCAGCAAATATTAAGTCAAAATCTACTAGAAAACATGTGACTGATGCCATAGAATCAGCAGTTTCCACGCTAGGGAGATACAAGACACCAGGCGAAAGAGGAATTGCTTTGTTTGTGGGTCATGTAATTACTGGAAATAATAAAAGTAGACTGATTTCAGTAGTAGTTGATGACCCACCCGAGCCTTTCCCGTCATTCAGATATCGTTGTGATTCTTCTTTCGAAACGTCCCAACTTGAAGATATGTTAATCGATAAAACGGCTTATGGACTATTTGTAATTGATAGATCAGAATCGGCTTATGGTTTAGCATCTGGTAAGAGACATCATTGTCAAGAGCATATTACCTCACAAGTTCCATCTAAGCACGGAAGAGGCGGGCAATCTGCTCAAAGATTCGAAAGATTAATCGAGGAAGCCGCTCATAATTTTTTCAAGAAGTCGGCTGAAAGAGCTTGTGCTTACTGGCTACCTATGATTGAAGATTTGAAAGGAATAATTATCGGGGGTCCAGGGGCTACTAAAGATTTTGTAGTAAAAAATAATTATTTCCATCACGAAATCAAGAAATTAATTAGAGAACCACATTTTGATGTAGGATACTCAAATGATTCAGGCCTAAGAGAGCTAATTCAAAGGGCAGGAGGATTGATGGACCAAATTGAGTTGGATGTTGAAAGACGTTTAGTGGATGATTTCCTTAGAGAAGTAATGCAAACACATCCTAAGGCCACGTATGGAGAGATGATGGTTAGAGCCGCTCTTGATCAGGGAGCAGTAGCGACCTTATTACTTTCCGAGGGTTTGAGAAAACGTAGAGTTGGATGGATTTGCAAATCATGTTCTAATGAATGGAGTCAAACACAGAATAGTTTGACAGATATACCCCAATGTCCCGAATGTGGGTCAGATAGAATAGTTGAAGACCCTGAAAAAACAATGGATCTGATAGATGAATTAACAGAACTTGCATCTCACACATCTGCTAAAGTTATTTTAGTTTCATTAGATACTGAAGAAGGTTCTACTTTGAGTACTTCGTTTGGAGGTATTGCAGCAATGTTAAGATATGCGTGGTCCTAGGTGATTTAATGAGGGAACTTCATAATGAAATAGTTCCAAAGTTATCAACTGCTATGGTGGAATTAGGATTAAATGAGAATCAATGGTTGAATTCACTCGGAAGTTCTACAGATAAAACACACGGCGATATAACTCTACCTTGTCATACATTGTCTAAAATTTTGAGAAAATCTCCCAACGATATAGCAATCGCGATTGCAAATAATCTCGATTCTGAACTATCTGAAATTGCAGAAATCAATATTGTAAATGGTTTTCTTAATTTCAAGGCTAAAAATTCTTGGATTTCTAAGAAGATTTCTTCCATGAATTCAGATCCTAGGTTGGGTGTAGAGTTAGAAAATAGAAAAACCATCGTTATAGATTATTCTTCACCAAATATCGCCAAAAGAATGCATGTAGGTCATCTGCGTTCTACAGTAATTGGCGATGCTTTGTCAAGAATTTTTTCATTTAAGGGACATAATGTAGTTGGTGAGAATCATATCGGAGATTGGGGCACTCCTTTTGGTATGTTGATTGAACACTTCATTGAATGTGATAATAATAATGTTGGCGAAATAGATCTTTCAACATTCTATAAAGAAGCTAGATATAAATTTGAAAACATCGATGATTTCGCTCTACGTTCAAGGCAAAGAGTTGTTAAACTTCAGTCTAGAGATGCTGAAACGATTGATTTATGGCAAAAATTAGTAGATTTCTCTCTTGTTAATTTTAATTCAGTCTATCAATTGCTAGGTGTCCTTCTAAATGATGATAATTTGGCTGGAGAATCAATCTATGAAGATCTACTTCCCGAAGTGGTAAAACGTCTAGAATCTCAGGATTTAATTGTTGAAAGCGAGGGTGCTTTAGTTGTATTCCCCGATGGCTGGTATAATCGTGAAAATGAACCTCTACCTCTTATTATTCGTAAAGGTGATGGCGGTTACAACTACGCCACTACTGATCTTGCTTGTATAATAAATCGTGTTGAATCGATTGAATGTAATGAGATGCTGTATGTTGTTGGCGCTGAGCAATCACAACATTTTTCTATGGTTTTTCAAGTAGCCAAAGATGCAAAATTTATGGATGAGAAAACTAAAGCAGTGCATGTCTCATTTGGTTTAGTCATGGGCTCAGATGGTAAGAAATTAGCCAGCCGTGAAGGTAAAGCAATCACTCTGGAAGAATTATTAGAAGAATCAGTTAATAGGGCAGAAAAATTGATTCTTGAGAAAAATTCTTCTATGTCCGATTCAGATCGTAAAAAAGTCTCTAAAATGATTGGAATAGGGGCAATAAAGTACGCAGACTTATCTATTGATAGAAATAAGAATTATGTATTTGACTGGGATAAAATGTTATCATTCGATGGGAATACGGCTCCTTACCTACAGTATGCACATGCAAGGATATGTAGTATTTTCCGTAAATCATCTATCTCTCGTGAATCTACATTTAATTCTGAAATCTTAGTAGTAAATGATTTCGAAAAGTCTCTTTCTAAATCTATAATTGGATTTTCTGAATCAATCGATGAGACAATAAATAGTTATAGCCCTCATCGTTTAGCAGTTTACTTACATCATTTAGCGCAAGATTTCGCCTCATTTTATGAGAATTGTCCTGTTTTAATTTCTAATGATGAGGCCAAGATGAATAGTAGATTAGCTCTGTGTAATTTAACTGCGAGGACATTGAAGACAGGACTAGGACTTTTGGGGATTGAAACACCAGAAAATATGTAATCAAATAATTTCTTTCACCATTTTCACATTTCCTCTGACAGATTTAATTCTTTTCGAATCAAGTATTAAACTCCAAAATGGTACAAAGTCAACTTCAACATTTATCCATTCTAGTTCATTAATTAGTTCTTCAGAATGAGGATTGTCCAAATTAATTTTATTAACAATATAATTTTCAACTTTATTATTATTTTTCTCTAGATATTCCTCAACTTCCTTACAATCATCACATGATTCTTTTGTTATTAGAAGTAAATAATCAGATTTTCTATTGATTTTTTCCCAGTCGTAAATTGATATAATCTCGTTCATTTTATCAACTCCAGATGATGGTTATCTTTGAATGGCCATGTCCACCCGCAAGTGTATGGTATCAGTAGGCGACACAGCACCAGACTTTACTTTGATGGCGAATGACAGAAATATGGTTACTCTGAGTGACTCAATCGGAAACAAAGTGGTTTTAGCATTCTATCCTGCTGCTTTTACTGGTGTATGTACAACTGAAATGTGTACTTTTACAAACTTTATGAGTGATTTTGAAAATATTGAGGCAGAAGTATTCGGAATAAGTGTTGATTCAATATTCTCCAATAATGAGTTTTCAAAAATCAACTCAATAGGATTCCCATTACTTTCCGATGTGAATAGAAATGCTATAAATTCTTATGGTGTTGGAATTGATTTTGTTATGCCTGGATACACTGCTGCTCAGAGGTCAGTTTTTGTGATTAATGAGGATGGAAAAATTGGTTATTGCTGGATTGCTGATAATCCTGGTATAGAACCTAATTATCAAGAAATTATTGATTTTTGTAAAAGATAGACTAGTTTATTTTACTTCTTCACCTGACCATCTCTTACTTAATTTATGTTCGATGTCAAGTTGGTCTAGTATCCTTGCAACTACGAAATCTATCAACTCTTCAATGGTATTTGGTTTATGGTAGAATCCTGGACTTGCAGGGAGTATAATGACTCCCCAGGTTGACATTTTTGTCATTGCTTCTAGATGAGCGGTTGCAAAAGGAGTTTCTCTAGGGACTAGAATCAACTTTCTTCTTTCTTTAAGAGCAACAAGAGCACTCCTAGTCGCTAGATTATCTGAAATTCCTGCTGCAATTTTTCCTATAGTCGTACCACTAGTTGGGCAGATGATGTATGCGTCATATTTTGCAGATCCTGAAGCAGGTTTTGCAGCTAAATTATGATTTTCATGCAATGTTACTCCTCTAATTTTCGATAAATCTTTTGCAGTCATGTCACATTCTAGATGCAAGTTGATTGCACCTGTTTTTGTTACTATCAAATCTACCTCCCAAGAAGCTTCAGAAAGTGCTTCTACAAGTCGTACAGCATACTGTGCACCAGAAGCACCTGTTAAGGCTACAACAGCGGATGGCATGAAACGCCGTGGGAACTAGACATCTTGAACTATTGCTTAATTTTTACAGACATTCTTCAATGCAAATGCCAAATATTCATACTCATCTAAGTTATTGTAAATTTGAGCGGAAATACGCATATATCTTCCTTCTGGGTTAGGCCAATACCACACTGGAACTTGTATATTGTATTCATCTAGAAGATCTAGATGTATTGCATCCGGCTCATGAATAGAAAGATTAGTGTAATCATCAAAATTTAATTTTATTGTTGCTATGCTTGCTAGCATTTTGTCAGGACAAGGGGGGGAAATATCCAATTCTTGACAAAGATATTTTCTTGCTTCAGTTACCAAGTTATTATTATGTTGCATTATTTCTTCCCAACTCATTCCCACTATCTTACTAACTTCACTGATAACATATGGGATTACACACCATGCGGATATATCCCTAGTTCCTGTCCAATCGAATTCATGACGAAATCTCGAAGTTCCTTCTAAAGGAGCAGTCATTCCATGACTAATTGTTAGAGGGTGAATAAATTCTTGCATATCCTTTCTTACATGCAAAAAAGCTGAACCTTTAGGTGCACATAGCCATTTATGGCAATTGCTAGTTGTAAACGATGCACCAATTTGTTCTAAATCTAGAGGAATCATTCCAATTCCATGAGCAGCATCAAGAAGTACTTTAATTCCTTTATTTTCTAGTAATTTAACTAATTTTTCAAAAGGCATTTTTATCCCAGTAGGGCTAGTTACTGTATCAATTAATGCTAATTTCGTTCTTTCTGTAACACATCGCATAATCTCTTCAATTATGATTTCTTCATTGTTAATCGGGAAAGGTATTTCGCAAGTCACAACTTTAGCATTATTCTTTCTAGCAACAAAATCTATTGTATTTCTGCAAGCTTGATAAGCATGATTAGGGACTAATATCTCATCATCAATGTTGAAATCTAGCGATCTCAATACTGTATTAACCCCTGATGTTGCGTTTTCAATCAATGCCAAATCATCATAATCACATTTGACAAATTTAGCAATTGCTTTTCTAGTTTCTAATAATGCTTTAGGAGCGATTTCTTCATAGAACTTCACCGGATCCTTCTCTACAAGTTGTTGCCATCGTTTTTGTTCTTCTAGAACTATTGTAGGTGTAGCTCCGTATGAACCATGATTTAAGAAAATGGTTGACGCATCGAGTCCCCAAAATTCAGACATAGGATTTTTCTGCGGTCTGTTCATAGAAATTCCTCAAGATTACAATTTTCTTCTTCAAATGGTGCTCTATTAAGTATATTTTCGATATTTGAGATTAGAGTATTTTCAAGTAACTCTCTTGTGATTTTCTGATCATTATTTTTCTTATATCCCAGTTTTTCTAATGATGTTGTAGTACCTACATCCAATCCGCAGCAAGCGAGATTTTCAATCCTATTCCCAGGGGTGGCATAGTTCAGCGCTAAGCCATGCCTACTAACCCAATGAAGAAATGCAAGTCCTATAGAACATACCTTTTTTCCATCAACCCATACCCCCATCATTGCCGAGTCTCTGTATCCTTCAATACCAAGGTCTTTCAGGGTTTTAATAACCAAATCCTCTATTTTGTTAATGATTTTTCTGACACTTTGTTCGTCATTGTCCCATTTCACAATAGGATAAGCCACGAGTTGCCCGGGTCCATGCCATGTGATTCCTCCACCTCTATCTACAATAGTCTGTTCATAATCATCACTAACTACTACTCCTTCCCTACTGGCCTTCGGGCCAATGGTAACTATTTCTGGATGTTCTACGAGAATAATAGAGTCAATAATTTCATCATTGATTCTTTTTTGTTGCATAACGCGCATAATTTCTGAAACTTTAGAATGTTCAACAATTCCAGCCCTTAGGACTTGGATTTTTTTCAACAAATCACCTCAGGAAGTATGTATTGCGTGACCCAATGTTTTCAATACACTTTCATGAAAAGCCTCCGTCATTGTTGGGTGTGCGTGAACTGTATCTGAGATATCCTCTAACTGTGCTCCCATCTCAAGAGCCAAAATGAATTCACCATGTAATTCGGCTACGTGACTGCCAACTGCTTGAATACCAAGAATTACATGATCTTCTTTCCTTGCAGTTACTCTTATGAAACCTGCAGTTTTTTCTGCTTCTATCGTTAGAGCTCTTCCATTGGCTGCTAGAGGGAATTTACCAATAATGACCTCTTCGCCTTTTTCTTCCGCTTCGTCAGGAGTCAGTCCTACAGAGACTATTTCTGGTTCAGTGAAAACAATAGCAGGAATTGCAACTTTGTCAAATTCTCTCTTTTCGCCGGAAATAATCTCTGCCACCATTTCTCCTTGGGCGCTTGCCTTGTGTGCCAGCATTGGCTCTCCAGCAACATCGCCTATTGCGTAAACTCCTGGTGCTGAGGTTCTACATTGTCGATCAATTCTAATAAATCTACCAGATGTATCCATCCTTATTCCCATATTTTCAACCCCCCACCCCTTTGAGTTTGGACTTCTTCCAACAGTAACTAAAATCTTATCAACAGTAATTTTTTGTTCTTCAGAATCTTTTTCAAATGTAAGTTCTACCTTTCTTGATGCCCCTTTCCCTTTGATTTTAGCTCCTTTAGCAAGAGCATTAGTATGAACTGTAACTTTGTTCTTCTTCAACCATATTTCAAGTGGCCTTCTGATTTCTTTATCCATTATTCCTAAGATACTATCCATTCCTTCAACTACAGTGACTTCTGTACCTAATTTCCTTAACGCACAACCTAATTCTAGTCCTATATATCCTCCTCCTACAATAGCGACCTTTTTCGGTAGTTTTTCTAAACTCAATGCACCGGTTGAAGAAAGAACGAATTCTTCATCACACGGCATAAAAGGCAAATCAATATGAGATGAACCAGTTGCAATAATTACATTTTCTGCTTCAATGGTTATATCTCCATTTTCGGTCTTAACAGTACAGTTCTTCGATGAAGAAAATGTGGCCCAACCATGTATTAATTCAGCACCTGCATTTTTAACCAATGTTTCTACACCTTTTGTCAATCTTTGAACAATTCCATCTTTCCATTCCACAATGCCTTTCATTTCAATTTCGGTATTTCCTGAAACTGTAATTCCCATGTGTCCTTCTTCTTTGGAATGTTTACCTAATGCTTCATATCTTTCTGCCGCATGAATAATGGCTTTGCTTGGAATACATCCAACATTTAGACAAACTCCTCCTGCTTTTTCACCCTCAACGATTATCGTATCAAGGCCTAATTGAGCGGATCTTATTGCAGCAACATATCCTCCAGGGCCCGCTCCGATGACTAAAACTTGACATTTACGATTTTTACTCATTTTTTTTCACCTACATAAAAATTAGAGCTGGGTGTTCTAACATTTTCTTCAATGACTGAATCAGGGCAGCTCCATTAGCACCATCTACAATTCGATGGTCGAAAGAACTTGACACATTCATAATCCTCCTAACAACAACTTTTCCATCTTGAACTACAGGCATCTCTCTTGCTTTATGGACTCCTAGGATACTAACTTCTGGGTGATTAATGATTGGTGTGGCTCCTAACCCTCCATCTCTGCCGAGACTTGTAATTGTAAATGTGGAACCTGTCAGGTCATCTAGGCTAGCAGTGCCATTTCTAGATGAGCCTGAAACTCGTTGCATTTCGGCTGCTGATTGCCATATGTCCATTGCTTCAACATGTTTTACGACAGGAACAAATAATCCTCTATCTGTTTGTGTGGCAATTCCGAGATGGATTGCAGAGTGTTGAGTAACAATATTATTTTCTTCATCATAATGTGCATTACATTCTTGATGTTTCGGCATTATTTTAGCCAAAGCCATCATTATGAATGGCAGATAAGTTAATTTTGGTTGCCCTTCGTCTTTGGTGGAGTTCAAAAATTTCCTGAGTTTTTCTAATTCAGTGACATCAATTTCTTCAAAATATGAGAAGTGAGGTATAGAAAATTTTGATTTGACCATTTGTTCAGCAATTTTTCTTCTTAAACCTACGACCTTTATCTCGTTCGTTTCCGTTCTTTTTGTAGAATATGATTTCGGAGGTGCACCTGTAACTGCTCCTCCCGCTGCGATGTATGCGTCTAAGTCTGCATGTCTAATCCTTCCAGCGGGTCCAGAGCCGGATACGAAAGTTAGGTCTAGTTCGGCCTCCCTAGCTCTTCTCCTTACAGCAGGACTAGCCAATACCCTAGTATTTTGTCTCACTTTTGTTGTTTTTACAGGTTCTTGAATGAGAACTTTTTCAGGAGTTGATTTTTTTTCTACAACCTCAACTACCTTTTCCTCAAGTTCAACTGCTTCTTCAATTACTGGTTCGGGAACTGGTATAGTTTCTGTATGTTCTTCTGTAGAAGAGACCTCATCTCCACTTCCTGAGAAGGTTATCAAAGCAGTACCTACCGCGATCATATCGCCAACTTCTCCACTTAATTCCTTTACTATTCCACTTGTTGGAGAAGGTATGGTGACAGTTGCCTTATCGGTCATTACATCGACGATTGGAGCATCTTCAACTATTGTATCTCCAACCTTGACGTGCCATGACACTATTTCTCCTTCTACTACTCCTTCTCCTATATCTGGTAACTTGAAAACATAATCTCCCATATTCATTCCTCCTGAGTTTTTAGTATTGCTTCAGCAATTCTAGAGGGACTTGGCATATAATCCCATTCTGTCGTATGTGGGAATGGCGTATCCCATCCCGTGACTCTTTCTATTGGACTTTCTAAATGATAAAAACATCTTTCTTGTATTGAAGCAACCATTTCGGCCCCAAATCCACTAGTCTTCGGTGCTTCATGGACAACAACACATCTACCTGTCTTTTCAATTGATTTAACTACAGCATCTCTATCCCAAGGTACTAATGTTTGTAAATCTAATAAATCACAACTAATTCCTGAGTTTCTTATTGCTTGTTCTGCCACATGCACCATTGTGCCCCAGGCAATTACAGTACATTTGTCACCTTCCATCGCCAATCTTGCCTCTCCTAATGGTATTTTGTAATATGATTCAGGAACCTCGGCTTCTGGATGTTGTTTCCATGTTGGAACATTATGAGGGTCTCCATAAAATGGGCCCCTGTAACATCTTTTTGGCTCGAAGAAAATTACGGGGTCATTATCCTCAATAGCACTAATTAGAAGACCCTTAGAATTGAATGGTGTGGAACAATATACCACTTTCAACCCGGGAGTATGTGTAAATTGAGATTCTGGAGATTGCGAGTGATGATGACCTCCTCTAATACCTCCTCCTGCAGGCGTTCTAATTGTGACGGGGCACCAGAATTCTCCTCCTGAACGATGCCTAACCTTTGCCATCTCATTCACAATTTGGTCATATGCCGGAAAGATGTAATCTGCGAACTGTATTTCCACGACTGGTCTGAGACCATTTATGCCCATCCCAAAGGCTGTTGCAGCAATTCCTCCTTCAGAAAGAGGCGAGTCAAAAACACGATGCTTGCCATGTTTTTCTTGTAGACCATCAGAGGTCCTAAATACCCCCCCGAAATATCCAACATCTTCTCCAAAGATTACTATGTCTGAATCTCTTGATAGCATATTGTCAAGGGCACTATTTACAGATTGAACCATATTCATATTAGGCATTATTCATCCCTCCATCTTTTCATTTCATCCCATTGCTCTAGTAAATGCCAAGGAGGAGTCTCATAAACTTCTGTAAAAATCGCATCGGAGGATGGATATGGGCCGTTTGCCAGATCTCCAAATTTCACAGCCTCCTTGTATGCATCCATAACCTCTGAATCTATTCTTTCTTCTAGTTCTTTATGCATCTTCTCTGACCAATTATTTGTTTGGACTAAATGCAACTTCAATCTCTCGATAGGGTCTCCACCGGGCCAAAAATCATTCGAATCTTTCGGCCTATACCTAGATGGATCATCACTACTACTATGCGCACCTGCTCTGTAAGTTAGTACCTCAATATGTGTAGGTCCTAGGTTCTTTGCGGCTCTTTCTCTAGCCCATTTAGTTACAGAATATAAAGCGAGAAAATCATTCCCGTCAACTCTGATACTAGGGATTCCGTATGGTATCCCTCTAATTGCAAAGTTTTGATTATTACTAGCAAAATTAGAATGGGTTGAAATCGCCCATTGATTATTTACTACATTGAGTATCACAGGCGCTTTGAATATACTAGCGAAATTAAGTGCATAATGGTAATCTCCCTCGGCACTAGCTCCGTCTCCTATCCAGGTAATGGTGACTTCATCAAGTTCCTTGTATTTAGATGCCAATGCTACACCAACTGCTTGACTGAATTGTGTGCCTACTGGGCTTGAGACTGAAATATATCTCCCCTCACGATACGTGTAATGTACTGGCATTTGTCTTCCCTTGACATTGTCTTCTTCATTTCCAATACAGTGACAAATCATGCTGACCATGTCTCTTCCTCTGACAAACTGTGCTCCTGGTTGCCTGTATGTAGGGAATAACCAATCTTGATTCTTTAGAGCCATGGTCTGAGCAATCGCAACTGCTTCTTCTCCAAAAGATCTCATGTAGAATGATAATTTCCCTGTACGCTGCATTTTCATCATTCTTTCATCAAAAATTCTCATCCTTAACATATGTTCTAAGCCTAAAATTAATTCTTCTGAAGTAAGGTTAGGATTCCATTCACCCTTTGCTTCATGGTCATCATCTAGAACTCTAACTAAACCTGTAGCGTGATTTATTGCATCATCAACTGAACATTCAATATCCAATCTATTCAAATCTTCAGGCTTCCAACTCCATTGTTCAAATTTTGTTTCATCTCCTGGGCGATGAGGTGCGTCAGGGACATGGATTGACTCCGTCTTCTTCTTCACCATGTATCTAACACCATCTTCTTACTCATATTTGTTGGCTTTCGCCAATCACAATTCCCTCATTGAATTTAGGTAACTGACCGCAGAGCCTGTAGATTCTCTAGTAACTACTGGTTCCGCCCCTTCAGCCTCTTCGTACAATAGCCCGGCTCTGTATGAAGATCTGACCAAAGGTCCACTTGCTACCGCTTTGAACCCTAACTCTCTAGCAGTTTTATCCCAGTCTGCGAATTGTCTTGGCTCTGGGAATCTGTCGATTGGAAGGTGTCTGTCACTTGGTTGAAGATATTGGCCCAATGTAATCATCTCAACACCTACTTCTCTAAGTAATTTCATTGCCTCCACAATTTCATCATCATTTTCTCCCAAACCAACCATAATACTTGACTTGATTTTCAAATCTGGCCTCACCTTTCTGGCATGAGATAATATTTTTAGAGACTGTTCGAATGAAGCTCTTGGATCTCTAACAATACTATCCAGTCGAGGTACGCATTCTACGTTGTGTGCAAATACCTTAATTGGTAAATCATCAAGTAGGCTTGTAAGGGCATCCAAGTTTCCTTCTAGATCTGAACACAACAATTCTAATCCCACATCTGGTGTTCTTTTGTTAACTTCTAACAAACAACTTCTGTAATGTTCTGCTCCTCCATCGGGCAAATCATCTCTATTCACTACAGTGATAACTGCATGCGTAATATTCATTTTTTCTATTGCTTCCGCTAACTCTTTTGGTTCCAAAGGATTTAGTTCAGGAGGCTTCTTTATTGTTCCGACAGCACAAAATCTACATCCTCTAGTACAAACTTCTCCAGCGATCATGAAAGTTGCTGTCCCTCTAGCCCAGCAGTCATGTACATTTGGACACCTTGCTTCTTCACAAACTGTGTTTAGTCCATGTTCATGTACATTCGCCTTTGTAATGTTAAATTTTCTTTGTGAAACTCCAGTCGGTAGACTAGTTCTGAACCATTCTGGTAGACGTTTTCTTTTTTCTTTCCTTCTTTCAAGAGAACTTTTACCATTATGTCTTAAAACTTCTTTAATCGAATGATTTTCATCATTAATCGTTGGAAGTCGCGTTGACATTGATACTTACGAGCAGGGTCATGACGAAAACTATTCTGTTAGTAAAATGTTAACTTAATCCTATACAAGAAGTCATATCTTACCTCACTCTCGCAACACCATGGACCAAGGCGTTGTGTTAGTAACGGGGGGGTCCAAGCGAATTGGTCGAGAGATTTGTATTCGTCTTTCAGATTTAGGTTACAAAGTCATTATTCATCACAGAAGTTCATCTGAAGATGCAGATGAAACAGCAAGGATGATAATTTCAAATGGTGGCTCTGCCACTGTTCTCCAGGCAGATTTGTCAGATATATCTAGTGCTAGAGAGTTGATATCTCATTCCGTAAAGGAATTCGGTTATCTTAATGCGATAGTAAATAACGCGTCAGTTTTTATTCATGACGATATTTCTACAATTACTTCTGATTCATGGGATAAGCATATGCAAATTAACGCAAAAGTCCCTTTGATGATGATTAAACAGATGAATGATTCATTAGACGGAAACAGAAGAGGTAGTGTAGTCAATATTTTAGATCAAAAATTGTATAATCCTAATCCTGATCATTTATCTTATACAGCATCGAAATATACTATGCTAGGGCTAACTGATACCTTAGCAAGAGGTTTAGCGCCTAAAGTTAGAGTGAATGCTGTTTCACCGGGTCATACATTAGCCAGCGATTCACAAACTAGCGAAGGTTTCGACCTTGCGCAATCCAGTTCTCCCCTGGGTTACGGGCCAAGTCCCGGAGATATTGCTGATGCTGTATGTTATTTGATGGTTGCAAAGGCCGTAACTGGACAGGTCATATATGTCGATTCTGGTGAAAGGTTTCTTTCAAGAACAAGGGATGTAGTGTTTGAAACTGAGTGATTCTATGACCTCCCATAAAGATGCGATTACTAATTTATTGTCTTCTTACAATGGAGTAACAACACTATTTTTAGAAGATGTAGTTAGAGATGTAGACATTGGAGTTCATGATTTCGAGATTGGTAATCCTCAAAAAGTAAGGTTTGACATATATGTAATGCTTTCAGACATTCTAAATCCAAATAATGATGATCTGAATGAAGTATTGAACTATGAGTATCTCATAGATTCTTTGGACGACGTGTTATCAATTGGTCGTTTTTCTCTTCTTGAGACATTAGCAAATCGATTATTGGAAGAGATATCTGCTCCAACCATTGTGAAAGCAGCATCAGTGGTTATAACTAAGTTAGATATCTTAGATGGAGATGGAAGATTAGGTTGTTCAATGACGAAAATCAAGTGATTTCCACATAATTTTGAGTTTATGGTGCAGGGGGTGGGATTCGAACCCACGAAGGCCTTGCCACCGGAGCTTAAGTCCGGCCCCTTTGACCACTCGGGTACCCCTGCGTGCCATCGGCGTACGAACTTAGTCTTGAATCGCGCGGCTCCAATATGTCCCGGAAATAGATGCATATGCGGAACTTATGATGAGAACTCTTTAACACCCTGTGAACAGCCGGGAAGCGTGCAAGTGACTAGGAACGCTCGGAGAGGTGTCAAAACCGCCCGTATTGCTCTTTTTCTGACATTACTAATGTTAACTCCGCTGTATTCTTCCCAAGTAACTAATTTAGAGTTGGAGGAAAGTCCAATTTTAAGCAATACAGAGGAAACAATTGAACTTTACACACTTTATCTCGCATCTGCCGATTCTACAACTGATGGAGACGGATTAATTACTACAAAAATACCTGACTCTGGCGGTCAAGAAACAGCTAGTGCTTTAGACGAAACAATAGAATTTATTAGTCAAGAATTGTTATCATCGATAGAGGTATTCGGTCGTCCTAATCAAGGTTCAAGTTCTGGAACTTATTACTTGCCATTGGATCTTTTCTTGAAAGCAGTTGGGCCAAGCGGGTCATCAGTTGATTGGACTATCAATGTGAGAGCGGGTGGCTCTTCCATAGGACAAGCAGAGTGGAGTGCAGATGCATGCAATACTGGAATTGGTAATAGTTGTAACTTCGATCATGAAGAATTTGAAGTTGACCTTGGATCTACCAGTTCTTTCATGATACTAGAAGATGAAACCATTGAAATTACAATTTCTGCAGAAATGTCTGGATGTGATAGCAGCGGCGGTCCATTCGGCTCTACTTGTACTGCAGAAGTTGCATGGAATGAAATCGATGGCGAATCTAATCGCCATTCTGAAATTGAAGTAGAAACAAATGCAATTTCCAATAGTGTTGTATATTTACAAAGAGATGGAGATGAACTTTCAGAAGGTCCAGTCTTAGAATGGTACCCTAACGATATTATCGATCAGAGATTGATGCAATTTACTTTCGATGTAAAAAGTGCATTTGGTAGATATGATATTGATAGTGTCAGATTATTACTTAGAGATTCGCTAGGGAACTACAGAATTGATAAAGAAATTAGTGACGATGATCCAGACATAGATGATACAAATGAAGGAATATTTGGACATTATTCCTGGACATACCCAGGAGGTGTACCTGCCGGCGAATATACTGTAGAATTAGAAGTGACAGACATACAAGGGAACTTAGTTCTGATTGAACATCAGCCCGTTGAAATGCATCAATTTGGTGTTTCAATTAATCATGGAATGGATAGGCAAGTAGAATACATCGCTCCAGGAGAAATAACTCCAATACCTCTCCAACTGGTCCATAGAGGAGACTCTACTAAATCTATGTCTGTTGAACTTGAAGTAATGACGAATCTCGGCAGTTCTTGGTTAATCGAATTTGATTCAGATTCAAGTATCTATTCTTTGGATGCTGGCGGAGATATTTTGAATCCTATTCTCACATTGCAGGCTCCAGATGATTTAACTGGGACTCCTAGTAGTATAGATATCCGTGCTGTAGCTGAAGCTGAAGTTGATGGGGTTCAAACGGTAGTGCATCAAGATACCTTGAATGTGATATTAGAGAAGATTGACGTTTTCCAACCTCCAGCAGTATCTGTTTGGGACGAAGAACATGAACTCCCTATTGCGAACTCTACCCGTCCTGATGATATCGACAATACTATACCGAGATATGTCGAATATGGAGAGTTTACTCCATTCCTCCTTGAAATATTCAACACAGGTTTCGATGCAGACATGTTCCGTATAGATGTCTTAAAACGCTCCAAATCCATAATTCAAGTCTATGATAATAATACTGGAGAAAGAATACTAGAGGATGTTGGAGATGGGACATTCCATTCCTCTTTCTTAGAGAGGCACGCGACTCAAGTATTATTGCTAAATATCAAACCATCTAATGATCGTGCCGATGACGACTTAGGAACTATAGAAATTGAAGTCACTAGTTCTGGTAATTCGTCACTTAGAAGTACAATAATATTCACTATTCAAAGGACATTTGGCATAAGGGCGGAAGTATCACAAGATTGCGATGGTTCTCCATTAGGTCAGATTAAAGTTTCACTTTGCTCCCCCGGTTCAGATAATGCTGTTGTAGATTTAAGAGCCAGAATTACTAGTAGCGCTAATTCAGGAGATACTGCTCTTTGGTGGAGAATTCAGAATCCTGCAACTCTACAGGAAAATTTAGATATTAGTCCAATATACGGGCAATGGCAGTTTAGGATTGAAGATGAAAATAATGAAGCAGTGCCCCGTGTTTCACTAAGCCCCGGAGGATTTATTGAAGTATTTGTAACAGTCACTCTCACAACTCAAGTCGAACAGGGTAACCACACAATTTATCTAAGAGTGATTGAAGATACCGAAGAATCCGACCCTAGATATTTCGACTTACCTATGACCTTTGAGATTGCCTCTGATATGCCTAATTTAGAGATAGTCCAAGTCACTCAAGATAGGAAATTACTCCCTGGAGAAGACTATTCTATCCAGATGAAAGTAAAAAATGAAGGAAATACTGAAATGACAATTCTATTAGATGCAGAAGTAGATCAGCAGGGATGGACTGCAGAAATCGAGGGTCCATCAGGTTCAACATTTATTCAATTAGGTGCATATGAAGAACTAAGTTTCAATCTCAAAGTATTCGTCCCTTCCGATGCAAATAATGGTGACAAAATCCCTGTTTTAGTTACTGCAATGCCATTGGCTTATGTGATTGACGGAACTCTGGATACCAGTCAGAGTTGGTCAGATGATTTCACTGCTAAAAAGACCGTAATTATGACTGTAGATCTAGGTAATGTAATTGATATTATTATTAATGAAATTAGTCATCCTCGCCCCTTGACTCTAATTGTTTTAGTAGTAGGATTTTTACTGATTATTGCAGGAGTACAAAGTAGTATGAATCGCCGTAAATGGGCCAGCCATATGGCACTAATTGAATCTATGAATCGAGATGATGAAGATGAAGATGAAGGTGTCGAAATTGAAGAATCCGTACCAATGATTGAAGAGTTAGCAGATTCTAATCGTTATGATGATGATGATATAGAACTTGTATGATTCTGTTCATTCGTCCGAACGACGCTCCATTCTTCTTAAGACCTCTATTAAGCGCCATGAACATTAGAGGTGACTAGTTTGCAGAGCGTTTCAGTAATTTCGACTGATAAGGAACTACTAAGCAAACGTCGCTCAGCATGTTTATTCACTTTGATTATGTTAATAGCTTCATACTCTGCGATTGAGTTTGGAAGTTGGGAAGCTCTTGCAACAACTGATGATGATGGAGACGGTTTAACTTATGGATTAGAGTTCATTATTAACACCCAACCGCAAGATTGGGATAGCGATAATGATGGACTCCCTGATGGCTGGGAATGGCAATATGGCTTAGATCCTCTTTCCCCAACTGATATTAACGGTTCAGTAGGTGATCCAGATGGAGACGCTTTCACAAATTTGAATGAATATCTTTATGGAATACCAGCCAATTGGGACGATCCTACTACTGCCAATGTTCTCGATAATGGAGTTTGGTGGAATGGCACAGTTCCTGTGAGGCTTTGGGACGAAGAAAGTGCAATGCAATTTATTCAGGGGACAGGATCAGATGGAGTAGATGAAGATCCTGTAGGTAACATTTGTTTCAATACATTTGATGATGACAAAGATGGCTTAGTAGATAATTTCGATCCAGATGGAGATGGAGACGCCGATTGTTCAAGTGATGATGATGACGGTGACGGATTAATCGATGAAGATCCTGATGGATGGGATACAGATGGAGATGGTATGCCCGATGGTTGGGAAGTTGCAAATAATTTAGATCCAACTTCTGCATCTAATGTTGATGGCACCTATGGAGATCCAGATGGTGACGGCCTGATTAATTTGTACGAATACGTCAATCCAACTTGGGGCACTAGAAATGGTTCTACCACACCTCCTACACAATATTTCAGACCTGGCCCAAACAATATGACTGCTACAGAGTCACCTTGTAATCCCGTATTGGGGCTGGGTCCTGGAGGTTGTGCTATATTTACTGCGGAAGTCGATTCAATTACTCAAACAGATCCTAACAACAACGATACAGATGGAGACGGATTGAATGATTCGTATGAAGCATTAATTCTTTTGACAGATCCAACTGCTATCGATACAGATTCAGACGGCATTAGCGATGGTGTGGAAGTAAATGGGCAATATGGAGACCCCCCTCAAGCATCTGATCCTAGAAATAACAATACTGATGGCGATCAATTTGATGATGGAGAAGAAGATCTTAACGGAAATGGAATTGTCGATTCTAATGAAACCGATCCTACAAGAATCGAGGATGTTGGTGATTTTGATAATGATGGTATAGATAATTGGGAAGAAAATTTAACTTGCACCAGGTGGGACATAGCAGATACCGATGGAGGTGGCGTAAATGATGGAGATGAACTTGCTGTGGGTCACCAAACAGACCCTTGTATTAGTGAAGTAGTTATTATTAAATCGATAATTAGTTGGGATGCACCTTCTTTGTCATTATTACTTAATTCTACTACTGAATTAGACCCTGAACCCTCTGACTGGAGGCAAGATTCTGCTCCTATGGCGTATTATGAGTTAATCAACGGCTCAACTGTAGGTTTCAGATATGGATCGATTGATGGGAATGAATTGAAAGAAGTAGACGTTTCTTTACCTGCTACTGCAGTATCTGTTTTATTTACAAATCATTCTTGGTGTTGGGATGTCTCTCCTCAGCCTAGTGAGCCTCATTGCGATGATGATTATTTCGATACTGATGGCGATGGTTTGGCGGATTGGGAAGAGCTACTTGCCACATGGGGGCAACCCACTAACCCCAATCTTGTTGATACCGATGGGGACGGAGTAGACGACTTATCAGAGATACTTAATCAAACTGATCCGAGTGAACCTTGTAGTAATCTACTAGATTCTGACGAAGACGGATTGAATAATTATTTCGAAAACACAACTGGTTGTGACTTAATTTTCGGTTTCGGAGGTAATGGTACCTTTGATACATATTTCACTCTGTGGAATGATGCTGATACCGATGACGGGGGCGTTACTGATGGGCAAGAATATCTTGATGGGACTAATCCTCAAAATAATTCGGAAGATGATTTAAATCCTCTTGATACAGATGGAGACGGTATACCTGATACCATAGAACAAGCAATAGGACTTGATTGGTTAAACCCCGATACTGATGGGGGAGGAATTCCTGATGGCGATGAATGTGGGCCTGATTTTTGGTCATTAGGTTGTAACGGTTCAGTTAGCAATCCTTGGGACCCCAGTGATGATATAGATCCAAATATGTTAATGTTCATAGCTGAAAATTCTACAGGTGTAGATTTGGATATTACAAATTATTGGAGATGGCATACTTATGATTATTACACCGGAGTCTCCTTTGGAGTGAATAGTACTCTGGTCGGCGGAACTCCAATAGACTTCGATGTTGGTTCAATGCAGGGTGTTGCGCATGAATCGTTTTGGATTGGAAACAGTACAAATGATTGGACAATAACATACATGCCTGGTGCCGAAATAGGGCCAGGAGGAGAATTAATAGTTCCTTATAATACTGTGAATTGGACCTCATGGAGCGATTCGGGAGCAATCTTAAATTTCTCTAATTATACTAGAGATATTGGTGTCTCACTTTTGTCTGTTGATCAAATCTTTATTAGTAGCCCAGATGTTTTCTTTAGTCCTCAAGTGAGGGAAAATACTACTGCCTTCCTTGGTAGTGATTACGGTAAAGACTTGCCTCAATCTTACATTGTACGGCAGAGTGCAGTGCCATTGTCTATCACACAGGCTGTTTTAGCTGAATCTGGTGCATTTTCAGCATGGGAAAAGGTAGAAGCGATACAAGATTTCTTAATTAATGGTAACAATACTACTACATTTATTAGAAATAATGATCCAGTAGTACCAGATTTTGATTCAGATAATGATGATTTAACTCATCATATTCTAAATAATACAAAAGAGGGGTCTTGTGAACAATTTGCAACTGTTTTCACCGTAATGCTTCGTCATGCTGGTTTTGCAGCACGTAAAGTTACTGGTTTTTCTGGTGGTGATTGGAATGGCAAATCGTATGAAGTGTATGGTAGCCACTTCACTACTTGGGTAGAAGTTCAGATGCAGACAAATCAGAATCAAGGAAATGTAACTCTAGGTTGGGTTCCATTTGAAGCCTGCCCCCCACAAAATATCTTAGAAGTTGTAGATGATGAATGGGGACCTAATACTTTTGATAGAGACTTGTCTGGTAGCGATCTTTGGTTAAATGGTACTCTGAGATTTGTAGATAATTTAACATCTGCCGAAAATGTATCTCTCAATTTATATTTAGTTCCAGGCAATGAAACAGATCTTGTCCCTGGTTCCGCGGCTAATTCTGATTACCTAGTTGCAACAGGTTCGACAGATGTTAATGGTTCATTCGAGCTATCTGGTAAGCCTCTATTGCCAATAAAGCCAGGATATGGAGCATTAGTATTACAAATTTTTGAGAAAGCTTATGTTGGCTCTCAGGGGATTCCATTTTCATGGAGAATCAATATTACTGATGATGCTACTACCTCTTTCACTTCACCTCCTCCAGTAAACCAACCAATGCTAGGTGTAGGTGTAAACTCTAGTGTTACAGGTTATCTCAAACTTGAAAACCCTCCGAACTCCGATGTTTCACTAATAGATGATATGCAAGTAATTCTGAATTATACTACTTCAGTCGATGGACCTGTAAGTATGATTTCAAATGTAGGTACTGGAGGTTATTATGAGTTTGATATACCTATATCCGAATCAGAACCATTAGGGCTAATCAATGCTTCAATTTCATTCTTGGGTTGGCATGAGACTAATTTGAATAATGCTACCATCCCTAGTTATCATATTAGGCCACATACAGATAATTTCTTGTTTAATATAACTCCTGCCCCGAATCTAACTGTCACTTTAGAGGGTGTAGACTTGAACAATACATTCTTAGATATCGATTCTTTCATTTTCTTAAATGGTACTGTTCTGAGTTATGGAGATACACCCGAGGCATTGAACGGTACTCTGTATTTGCAGATGAGACGTACTTCAGTCAGTGGGCCTTTTGAAACTCTGAAGACTTGGTCTCTAAATAGTTCAAACTGGACCTCATCACCAGGTCAATTTAATGTAAGTTGGTTGTTCTCTAAAGATAATGTATCTATTCCCTCTGGTCCAGTTGAAGTTAAAATCCAATTTGATGCTGAGGGACTTTTCGCTAATGATCAGGTGAATTACCTGACTGAACATGGCATTCGGAGTGACATTACTTTTTCCTATGAAATGGTTCCTCAATCAAGAGGAAATCAGGCTGCTGTTGAAGTATTCCTCGCCGACCATACCAATACATCAGTAAGTAGTTTCTTAGGGACTTATGTTTTAGATTTCAATGGGACCTCAGTTTGGAATATTTCAGATCCTGATACTCCGAGAATTACTCCAGTCTGGATACCAGAAGCTACTGCTCCTGCTGGTGACTATTCTTGGGTTCTGAATTTCTCTGGTAGTACATGGCTTAATCCTGCTATTGTTACTGATACAGTAAGAATTCAAGGGCAATCAAATGCTATTGTTAACTTAGGTAGTGAATGGACCCCTAGAGGTACTTCCAACTGGATTTCAGGTTTTGCTCAGGACAGAAATCTTGGTACTCCTGTGATTGCTAATAACTCCTCAGTTACCGCGCAATTATTGGTTCCTTCAGACTTACCTCCTTTACCTGATGGTTCACCGCCGCCAGATACTGTGATTAGGCTCGGAGGGAGCTTCATTAATCCGCTAAATGGAGAATATAATATTTCTTTCTTTATGCCAGGAGATATAGCATCTGGCGTTTATGAGTTGCGAGTCTTTTTGGATTATACGATAAATCCGCCTAGTGGTGGAGAATACTACAAAGTTTCAGATGCAGATTCTGTTGATGCAGGTATACAAACTGAAATGATTGTTGAATCAACTCCTTCTTCTTTAATAGTAATTGCAGGAGAGACAATGCAAATTAATGCTACAATTACAGATATAGCGGATGGATCTCCAATTTCAGATATTATTGCGGATGTTATTTTTGATTCAGGGGGACCCCTGGAGCAGATTCTTCAGTCAGGTTTAACTTTAAGCGATGGAATAGTTACTTTCAGTCCTATCATTCCTGCAGATACCCCTCCTGGATTCTATAATGTTTCAATCATAGCTCCTGATGATATCCTGGACAATTTAACCGATGTAGATGCGGGAAGATGGTTAGGGAATCAAAGTACATCAAATTTAACAGTACAAGTTTCTAGTTCTATTAGTTTAGATCCATTCCCTGTCGAAGTTACTGCTGGTTCTACATTCTCTATATCGGGGCAGGTTTTGGATGCAGTAGATTCTAACAGAACTGTTGATGGGCCAATGGCTGTAGAAGTATTTTTCTTGAATGACTTAAGTGAGACATTAGTTACAAACCATGTCACATCTAACAATGGCAGCTTTAACATTACAGTGCCTACTGATCCACTAGGTGATGGTGTTAGCAGCGGAATTAAGACTGTAATAGTCAGTGTAGTTGAAGGAAGTACACCATTTTATTTGACAGGAACAGGAAATGACACTATATTAGTTAGAGGAGTTACTACATTTATCGATAAGTCTCCTATAATTAATACTGTTGTTGAACGAGGTTCTAATGTCACTTTAACAGCCCGAATTGTAGAATCTAGTAATGGCGATATCCCTTTACAAGGATTGGTTGTTTCTGCTGAATTCCATGATACTTGGTTAGACGAAGTCAACTCTAGTTCTCAAGGACTAGTTAATTTTACATTCTTCATACCTGATTCACATCCATTAGGACAGATAGACTCTATATTCTACTTTAATGGTTCAACTACTCTACATGGCACTTTAACATTGATTTCAACTATCACAGTGCGCTCATCAACTTTGATAACTGTGGACAATATTACTGATAATCCAGCGGCTGGAGAGTTATTCAATGTCAGTGGCACTTTAACATCGAGTAATGGAAGCGCAATTATAGATAGGCAAGGAAATACTCTGGCTCCTAGTCTGATCTTTGAAATCGATGGAGAGGATGATACGTTTACTGTGATAAGTAGTAACGTCGAGTTAGATGGTTCTTGGTCAGCAAGCATCCGTTTAGATCTAACATTCTCTAGAGGTACTCACAATATCTCTGCAACCTTCACACCAAATGTTAATTATTATCAATCCAGTACTGGAACAGGTATTTTTGATAGTAGAGGCTATTCACTTCTAACAATTGTCAGCCCACTTGATTTAGACCCTGATAGCAGAATAGTAAGAGGCGAAGAAATGAATATTTCATTATCCTTGATTGATAATTCTGCCTTACCGGTAGATTCCGTTGTAATTTCAATAATTATTGATGGTTCAATTATATCGAATGTAACTACTGATTTATCGGGATTAGCCAATGCATCTATACTGGTAGACTCTAATAGAGTTGCAGGTCCTATGGAAATCAGTGTTTTATTTTCTGGAATTGAAGGAACCACTGGCCTTGTAGGGGATGAATCAGTAACTAGAGTAGTAGTACTAGCTCCAACAGTGATTGAAATCACGGGAATCACAGGTTCTTCTATTGCTGGTGAATCGGTTACTTTCCATGGGACTTTATTGGATGAGCATGGCCAATTACTAATTGAGGATGGAATAAACTCCGGTGGAGTTATTCATTTGTCAATTGATGGACTAGACGTCGGAGCAATATATACTACACTAAGTAATTCATCAACAGGTAATTGGACGATTAATTATGAACTCCCGTTAAACACTGACTTTGGTTCACATGAAGTAAAAGTGGATTTCTTTGGAGGATTTACTTGGGTTGATCCAATGGGTCAGGGGGATTCGTTAAATCCTGAATATTATCTCCCGTCTTCTTCTGTTTCGATTTTCAATGTTACTCAGACCTCTCAAGTTGTTTTGACAACACCTCCTGGTGAAATTGATCGTAATCAATTACTTGTGATTGAGGGTATGCTAACAGATGGTGCAGGACGTGCACTTCCTAATAGGGGCCTTTCTGTATATATGAATGATCAACTATTAACTGGTTTAAACGTAGATTCCGATGGTAATTTCAGTCTATTCATACCTGTTCCTTCAGATATGCCATTAGGTCCTCGAATTGTTAAGATTGTATTTCAGGGTGAAGAATTTATCCTTTCCTCAAATTCCTCATCTGTATTCATAGTATATTCATCTACGGATGTATTCATATCCGAACCTAGTGCTGTGGCAGTTGGAGACAATTTAGTATTACAAGGAAACGTAAAAGATAATCTTCCTGATGGATATCTTTCGAATCATTCTCTTGAGATATTTATTGACGGAGTATTGATTGGTATTACTTCAAGTAATGAACAGGGTGATTGGACCTTAAATTGGGTAGTCTCAGAGTTCTTGGATGTAGGTATACATACTATCACAGTTAAGGCTCCACAACAAGGATATTATCGTGAAGGTGTTATAGAAACAAATCTTACTGTAGCGTATCATTCTGGAATTACCTTACAGGTTGAGTCAAGCATTGTTACTCGTGGAGGGCAATGGAATTTCACCGGTAGACTGTATGATGCTGATTCCGAGGGTCTACCAGGGTTAGATGGTCGAGAAATCATCATTTATTTAGATGGTGAAGAGATTGGAAAGACAAATACTCTAGCCAATGGATTTTATGAGTTCGAACATATTTTAGGATACTCAATTGAAAGAGGTCAACACGATATTTTAGTAGTATTTTCTGGAGAAACCTATTATCTCCCAATCAGCTATAATATGTCCGTTTATGTTAGATCAGACATTGAAATAGAAATATTATGGATTTCTGAAACCATAATCAGGAGCGATGTTGAACATCCAATTAAGATTGAAGGACGAATTTTAGAAATCGGAGGAGGTGGAAATGTTATCGAGGACATGGTTGTCACTTTACACTGGCTGACAGATGGTCCTGAGAATGCCAATGTACAATGGGATGAATCAACTGGTCATTTCAGAATACAATCTAATGCTCATTATCCAATGCCTCCTGGTCCTATAGATCTAGTAGTAAAAATTGAATCAGATAGCACTAGATTCCTCAATGGTGGTTCTGAAGATTTGTCAGTTTCAATAATGGTTCCCGTTAATTTCAAGTTCACACCTGAATCTATTAAAATTGATAAAGATGTAAGAATAATTAGAGGTACTGTCAATGTCACTTCTACAGATTCATTTGAACCCGTTGCTAATATTTCAATGTCTGCTTCGCTAATTAACTCCTCTTCGGGGCAGACACATTTTAGAGTAATAGAGATGACCGATGAAGACGGTTTGTTTACTTATGAGTTTAAGTCAATTGAGGGTCTACCTACACTCTGGGACAGGGATTTCTGGGGTGAATTAAGCATTAACTTCTACACAGATTCTCTATTTATTGATCCTTCAAACAGAACTTGGTTAGCTACTCAACAAAATCAAAATCCTCATGTTACTATTGAGTATGAGGTTACGGAAGAATCCTCTATCTTCCAATCGTTACTTTACGCTTCGATTATCTTAATCATATTAATTGGAATGGTTGGCAGTGGTCTATATTATCAACGTAGAAGAAGTGCAACAATAGATGAATTAGCAGGTATCTTTAGTTATACTGCCGAACTTTTGGCGGCAGGGGATGAGTTTAGAGAAGCAATTTACAATTGCTACGAAAGTCTTTGTCAAATATTAATGCGGAGAGGATTCTTACGTAGAGATTTTGAAACAGTTAGAGAGTTTGAGATAGCAATTAGGTCTGCCTTACCTATTAGTGAACAATCATTAGTTTCTTTGGACAGAATTTTCGAGGAGGCTAGGTACTCAAGCCATGTTCTCGGGGAGGGGCACCGTCAAAATGCACAAATCGCTCTTAACGCAGTTTTACAAGAAATTGATCAATTACAAGAAATCCCGATCAGAGATGATTATGTTTCAATGGATGATGAAGAATTAAAGAAATAGAATTTCTATAATTCCGTTCCCACTTGAGACACCAGTTATCTCACAACCGTTTGGCATAATAAAACTCCTAAATATCCCCCCATTGATTTCTGCCGAAATTATCTGAACAATCTGGTTTTCATTTTCCATTCTACTTTGGATGATTATATCATCAGAAGAAGCAATTTTTATTGGGAGAGAAATTCCCTTCCCATCCATTTCTCCATTAAATTCATTCAATAAATCTTCAGTTGATAATATACTCCTATTATTGCTTATTCCAGCCTCTATATCGGAACCAATATCTGCGACTATTGCCATATGGTCATTCCTAACTTCAGATAAATGAGGAAGATTTGTAATAAAATCTCTATGTAACCTTTGTGCGTTTGTATCCAAACCATTTGTGGAGATTTGCATATGATTTTTAACATACAATTCTTTGTCAAGAATTTTGATTTCATGCCTTTGCCACGTTAGTTCCATGCTCTTTCGAAACTACCATCCCGGATGAACCCGTCGTTCATTCTCTCTCAGTAGCGGGTTCAGGATTTCTCTTGAAGAAATTTTTTGTCAGTCTACCTGTTCTATTATGGTCAGGAGATTCAAAAATATCCACATTAACGGGAAGACAATTTCTGAATTGCCTCATCATTATTCTTTTTTCAAGTAATATTACAATAGCTCTATCTGCAGATTTTCTAATAGGTCTGCCTAATGCTTGCAATATACTGTTAATAGCTGGTTGAGAACTCGTATATCTCCATGCTTTATTATTACCAAATCTTCCCACATAATAATCTTTCAATGCATCCTGTCTAGCACTCGGAGGGGCTAGAGGAAGCCCGAGACAAATCACAGCATCTAGAATATTGTTTGGATAATCAACACCTTCTGCTAACTTACCACTCAGAACACCTGCCAATAGAATCTGTCTCTTATTTCTTCTTTCATTAAGTAATTCGTCAACTATCCCGTTAACTCTGCTCTTAGACATTCTTTTCTCCTCATCTATTATTCTAATATGTCCTGGTAACCAGTTTGCATCTCCTAATACATCATCCATTAATGCGTAGCTTGGTGAGAAAAAAGCAATATGTCCAGGAGTATTCATAATAACTGCTAGAATGTGTTCTCGAATCTTTTCTGTATTCTCCAGATTCCTTTCAGTATATTTGGTAGTGACGTCTTTGGCTACTAAGATAGGTCTTTTATCTGCTAAAAATGGCGAATCATATTCGGTCATTATGACTTTTCTTGACTTAGGTATCCGTAGTAAATCTGCATACATTTCTGGCGGGAAAAGTGTGCCTGACATTAGTATAGCTCCACTAGTACTTGAAAAAATAGGGCCACTAATAACTCCCGGATCTAATAGGAAACTTCTGACCCTACCTTCATCTCCGAGTAGGTCGAAAACCAATACTAGTGCATTGTTATGTAAATATTCTAATGTTATTGCAAGTAATTCTGCTAGTCTAGTACTTGCAGTTTCTTTTTCATCATCATCATCCTGGTCAACCTTTACTCTACGTAATTGAATAATTAATTCTTTTAAAATGGAATAATTATTATTAATTTCAATATTTAGCTCTTCCTTAAGTATCGAATCTATTTCACCAATGAAGTCAATAGTCGGTATTTTCATATCTTTTTTGCCAGACTTTACCAAATCGTTTTCTTTCATTTTATACCAAATTTTCATTTGTTTTTCTAACTTCGTCATTTGTCTAAGTGCTTTTTTTATACTATAAATATCATTATTATCTTTTAATTCTGATAAATCAAGTTTTTTTATTTCCTGTTCTTTTGAACCAAGATATTCGTCAATCTCTAATCGAGAATCTCGAAAGATTTTCATTATCGCTCTTCTCTCGAGTCCATTTCTTATTCTATCAGGCAGATTATGTGCTTCGTCAACAACTAATATACAATGTTCTAAATCTATCTTCATCGCGGTCAATGAACTTTCACTAACATTTTCGATAAAAACATGATTATAGTCACAAATCAAGATGTCACATTCTCTTACTGCCGATCTGGCAGCTGTCCAAGAACAAATTTTCTTTTTTCTCCCAATTTTGATTACTTCATCAACATGTATTGGGCTTTGTAAGATAAGCTCTTTTAGGTCATCTCTTCTTTTCTGTTTACTCCCCTCTACAATATTTTCTTCACAAGAGCATTTCCCAGTAATTCTATCGACTTCTTCGCACATGGATTCTCTACCAATAATGTCTACAACTTTGACATCGGGTATTTCTTGCTCCAATTTAGAATTTATACTCTTTATTGTTTCGACTACTATCTTGTGTTGTGATTGCCTTCCTGTTAAAAATAAAACTTGTTTAGGGTAATCACTATTTCTAGCTATTTCTATTGCAGCAGCCAATGAAGCTGCTGTTTTTCCAATTCCAGTAGGCGCCGCTGCAAATAGAAAACCCTCTTTCTCTAAGGCAATTATGCCTTCTGTTATCATCTTTTCTTGTGCACTTCTCAATTTATCATGAGCCACAAAATTGCCGACCCGGATATTGTCAGCGTGTTCCATGAAAGTAAACCTGACAATAGAACGACCAAGAAGATTGTCTTTCATCAGGGTGCTCCGTACGAAAAGTACGGAGCGGTGTGTGTTTGAGTTCTAGAGTAATTTTTCTCTATCTGTGATTCGAGTTTTCCCTCGAGAAAATCTAGGGACTTCTTTCGCATCATATCCTACAGCGTTGCTTAATCTTGCTCTGCTTCTAATTCCTGAAAATCCAACAGTAATTCTCGTTTGATGCTGTTGGGTGAGGGGGCTTTTATGCCCCCCCACGTTTTTGTGCATCCCATCCTCGCTCATTCTCTCACCTCTGAGCGTTCGAATCATCATTGAATCGCGCACTTAGCTCATCCATGCGCTCTTGGAGAAGTTTTGTCACAGACATACCTTCAATTGTTTCTCTTCGAATATAGTTTCTAGCTGCTGCTTTAAGTACAGTTTCTGGTTTTTCAGCATGAATTTTGCAGAAGTCATTCATTAAAATCGTCAATTCTGGCCCCAAATCAACTTTGACAGTATCTCCGTGTTCGACTACATTCACTTCTAATAAACGCCTCACTGCATCTCTGATGACATCTGAACGATTTCTCATTCCATCAAAGCCTATTCTTTGATCTAAGGCCAGTAGATAATCCTCTGGAATCCTCAATGAAACCATTGGGCTTTGTCCTCTCACTGTCATCCCTCAGCCTAAGCAGGATGCGTCTAGCACATAAATGTAATGCAATTGAATTGCGTATGTATTACAAATTGGTAATTTTTTTACGATTAAATATTTAGAATTATAGAGCGATTCAATAGGGGCTGCTCTTTGGCTTTACCAGAGGTGGTCCAATGAAGGTGATTAATGACGCAATTCACGGTCAATTTAGAATCGATGGAGTTAGAGAAGAATTATTGAAAACTCCTGAAATGAATAAACTCAGCCATATTAAGCAACTGGGGTTGGCACATCTTGTATTTCCTGGTGCTCACCATACTAGGTTTGAGCATTCTCTAGGTGTATCTCATATCGCGGGATTGATGGCTGAATCTATATCATTGAACGAGCATGACAAATCAACCGTTCAAGTTGCTGGGATGTTGCATGATGTAGGGCATGGACCCTATTCTCACACTCTGGAACATATTCTCCATGAAAGAGGTGGACTTGACCACATGTCTATCACTGAAGGGATAATCTTAGGTGAATATGATGTTCTAAGAGATGACGAGGGTAAGTATTTTTCAAATAGAAGAAGTATCCCAGAGATTCTAGAATCTTTTGATATTGAACCTAAAGAAGTTGCCGGACTTATCCGTGGCCCAGACGCTGGCGGTACTGAAAGAAACCTGCTTGAATGGGTGGAAGGGAAACAGAATTTTGTGTATCAGGACGACACATTATCTCATTTAATTCACGGGCCTGTTGACTGCGATCAAATGGACTATTTATTGAGAGATTCTCATTTTACTGGCGTTAAACATGGGATAATTGATCATCACAGATTAATTGAATGTTTAGAGAGGCATGGGGGGGACGTAGCCGTCGAAGAAGGAGGATTACCTGCATTAGAAGGTATGATGATGGCCAGAGGTCTGATGTATAGTGCAGTTTATTTCCATAGAGTGACTAGAATAACTGAAATCATGCTTTCTAGAGCTGTTGAGAGAAGTGTTGATGATTTACCTGATTCAATAGATCTACAAAAAAGAGTAGATTCTGAAATTTGGGGCGCACTTTATGATTCAGGGAAGTTTGCTAGAGATATGATTCGAAGATTGAAGTATAGGCAACTTTTGAAAATTTCTACTAGTCGTAGAAAACAAGATTTACCCAAAGAAACAATTGAAAAATTAATCCATTTAGCATCCAACTCTTCCGAAAGAATTGAGCTTGAAGATGAAATTGCTAAACGTGCGGGGCTAGATAAAGGGTATGTTGCGATAGATGTCCCATCTGTCAAATTATTACTTTCCGAACCTCGTATGTCTCAGGTAGATATTAGAATAATTGGTGACGATGGAAAAACTAGGTGGTTCAAAGATCATACACCTATAGCAGAGGCATTAAGGAAGAGGCAGGTTTCTCAAGAAGTAGTTTATGTGATGACTTTACCAGGCTATGAGAAGATAGTTAGCCGTCTCGCAGATGAGCATATTTTCTCTTAACTAATGTTTAATGAGTTGTTCAATCCATACCATTCAAAAGGGGTTAGTCAGTGCTCTGCTCGCCCGATAACTAGTCAAGATTCGGAAACCCTGGTGAATCCCATGGATAATACAATGAAAAAAGTATACGATAGTGTAATTGCAAGAGACCCGAACCAACCTGAATTCCATCAAGCGGTGGAAGAGGTTCTGGAAAGTTTAGTTCCAGTTATTCAGGCACATCCTGAATACTTACCTGTAGTAGAATCAATGGTTGAAGCAGAGAGAATAATACAATTTAGGGTACCTTGGTATGATGATAGTGGTAAATTAAATGTTAATCGTGGATTCAGAATCCAAATGAATAGTGCCATAGGTCCTTACAAAGGAGGGCTTCGTTTCCATCCTTCTGTTAATCAGTCAATTCTTAAATTTTTAGCATTTGAGCAAGTATTCAAGAATAGCTTGACCGGATTGCCTATGGGGGGCGGGAAAGGTGGCTCAGATTTCGACCCAAAAGGTAAGACGGATGCCGAAGTAATGCGTTTCTGCCAATCTTTTATGATGGAACTATGGAGGCATATTGGAGCCAACCTGGATGTTCCTGCGGGAGATATCGGTGTCGGAGGAAGAGAAATTGGTTTCCTCTTTGGAATGTATAAAAAATTAGCAAATGAGTTTACTGGTGTACTTACAGGTAAGGGAATTTCATACGGTGGGTCTCTAATTAGGCCTGAAGCTACGGGATACGGTCTAGTTTATTTCGCTAGAGAAATGCTTGCTACAAAAAATAAATCTTTTGAGGGTGCAACAGTTTCAATTTCAGGTTCAGGTAATGTCGCGCAATTCGCTTGTGAGAAAGTTTTAGATCTCGGTGGAAAACCGGTCACAATGTCTGACTCTAGTGGATTTATTTATGACTCTGAAGGTATTGACAGAGAAAAATTATCTTGGATTATGGATTTAAAAAATAATCGCCGTGGACGAATTTCAGAGTATGCAGAGAAATACTCTAGTTCTACTTTCACTGCTTCTGAACCGGAGCCTGCATCAAATGGATTATGGAATGTTAATGTCGATGTCGCACTTCCATGTGCTACTCAAAACGAGATAAATGGAGAGGAGGCAGAAATGCTTGTTAATAACCAAGTAATGGCTGTTGCAGAAGGTGCTAACATGCCTTGCACCCCTGAAGCAGTAGAAGTTTTCCTAAGTAATGGTGTAATGTTTGCACCTGGTAAAGCGAGTAATGCAGGAGGAGTTGCAACATCTGGACTTGAAATGTCACAAAATTCATTGAGATACAACTGGACTCGAGAAGAAGTTGATTCTAAATTAGACCAGATAATGGTCAATATACATAAGAATGCGGCTGAAACTGCTGAAAAATATGGGATGCCTGACAATTATGTAGCGGGTGCTAATATTGCAGGTTTCCTCAAAATTGCTGAAGCAATGACAGCTCAAGGATTAATATAAATTTATATTCATTCTTCGTCCATAGCCGAAAGGAATTCTTTCAATCTATCCGTTTTAGGTTTTTCAATTATATCGGAAGGTCCTTCTTCTTCAATAAGACCTTTATCCATATA
>DAJO01000019.1:0-954 GCA_002498985.1 Euryarchaeota archaeon UBA257 | reverse complement strand
AGAGATCTTGCAATCGCAACTCTTTGTTTCTGTCCTCCGGATAAATTTCCTGGATAAGCATCTACTCTATCCAACATGTCTACTCTTTCCAATACTTCTAAAGCAATTTTTTCAGATTCCTCTTTATTCATACCTCTAACATGCTTGAGCCCCAATGTAATATTTTCTAAGACTTTAAGATGTGAAAAAAGTTCAAATGATTGGAAAACCATACCTATTTTAGAACGTATTTCATTAACATCAGCTAAAGGATTATTTATGATTTCACCATTTAATTTTATTATCCCATTCGTAGGTTCAATCAGTCTATTAATACATCTAAGTACCGTTGATTTCCCACTACCTGATGAACCAATGATAGCTACAGATTCTCCCCTTTTAACCTTGAATGAGACTCCTCTAACTGCATGAACGCCACCGGAATATATTTTTTCAAGGTCTTCAACGATTAGTACTTCATCACCCATTTAATTACCTCCTGAAATTCCTAATCCTGGAATTCTAGTTTTTTCTTCCAATCTTCTCAATAGTATAGCTAGAGTCCATGTGACGACGAAATATGCAATCATCACCATGCCCCAAGTCCAAAATATTTGGAAAGTAATTGCAACAACTAGTTTTCCTTGACGGGTTAATTCTGTGTATGCAATCACACTGGCTAAAGATGAATTTAATACAAGATTGACCATTTCATTTCCTAGAGGCGGTATACATATCCTGATTGCTTGTGGAAGAATAATTAATCTCATCGTGCCCATATAAGTCAGACCTATACTTCTCCCTGCTTCCATTTGTCCAGATGGTATTGCCGCAATTGCTCCTCTGATCGTTTCGCATTGATAGGCAGCTGAGTTTAATCCCAATGCGAAAATTGCACTAAGATATGATCTCTTTCCGGGTCCGAATAAACTCTCATTCAGATATTCAATTAATGGAGAAATTAAATTATCTAGT
>DAJO01000010.1:7305-8183 GCA_002498985.1 Euryarchaeota archaeon UBA257 | reverse complement strand
TCCGACACGAATCGCTTCATCTATTCCTTCTAAAACTGAATCTACTGAAATATTACTATCTGACATTTTCCTATGAAGTTCAGGATCTAATGCATCCAAGCTAACGGTTACACGAGTTAGCCCCGCAGAATGGAGTGCTTTTGCTTCCTTTTTCAGGAGCGAAGCGTTTGTAGTTAATGCAATTTCAATTCCGAGACCTGATAACATCTCAATTAATCTGGGTAGATCTTTTCTCAAAAGAGGTTCTCCGCCGGTGATTCTAACTTTTTCTAAACCTAAAGACATACATGAACGAACTACTTTTTCTATTTCTTCGAAAGATAAAAATGCCCTCTTCGGAAGAAAGGTATGATTCTCGCTAAAGCGTTCCCTAGGCATACAATATCTACATCGAAAGTTGCATCTATCAGTAACAGAGATTCGCAAATCCTTCAAGGGTCTACCAAATTGATCTCGAACATCGGAGGTAGGCACGATACCTCGTATAGAACTAGGGTCATGAGTCTTGCCTGTTTGAGGACAGGTTGAATAAAGGGCACCTATTGCAACACATTGAGTAACATGCTAGAGATTACAGAGAAAGCCCAGGAGATGTTGAACCAATACATCTCTCAAGGTGATGATTCTGATGTCTCTGTTCGTATAGAAATAGTCGGAAGAGGAGCAAGTGGATTCAACTACGATTTACAACTGGTACCATTAAAAGATGCAAAAGAGGGCGATTTACAAACAGAGTCAAATGGTCTTAATATTCTAATTGCTGAAAGAAGCGTTCAATACATTGATGGCACTACATTAGATTACAAAGAAACTCTTATGGGAGGAGGATTTGCATTTGATAATCCGAATCCTCTTTGGATAGATGATTTATCTCAAAG
>DAJO01000010.1:0-7226 GCA_002498985.1 Euryarchaeota archaeon UBA257 | reverse complement strand
GTCGATGATGGTAAGGCATACATTGCTTTTGGAGGAGGCTGTCAAGGATGCGGAATGGTAGACGTGACATTGAAACAAGGCGTTGAAGTGATGATTACAGATAACGTCCCAGGTATTTCTGAAATTATCGACACTACTGATCATGCGGCTGGAACTAATCCGTTCTACTGATTAGAATACCATCTGTACTTCGTCATCATCGTCTTCATCACTTGGTGCAGGTAAAGCAGTTTTCTGAGCACGATTGAATGCTTCTCTAACTCGCTCCTCAATTTTCCTAGCATCGTCCAATAAATCCTGAATCGGAATTTCTCTATCTAATAATTCACTTACACCTTCAACGGCAATAAGAGCTGCTCTGGCGTCAGGATACATAGGGTTACATTCAGCCAACAAGGCAGTTACAGAAAGGCCACGACGTTCCCCTTCTGCAATTAGATACCCTGCAATCCCTGAAACTATTCCCTGTTGTATTCTACGTATTCCTGCGTTATCGAGTTGTTCTCTACCAACTTGATTGGAAGAAACGCCCCATAACTCACCTTCTTCTTTTATTCCAAGTTCATTACTAATTACTCCATCTATCACAATTAATCTATCAAAACCACCTTTGGTGAACCACTGTAATACAGTCTCTGCAAAATAAATATCTTTTTCATTCGGAAATTGTATTTCAGAAGTGAATACTCCCACCCCCTCTCCCTGATATACTCTTACTGGATGTTTTGGTACCGAATCATGTATCAAAGCAATCGCTGGAAATTGCGGATGTAGCACTGTACCCATAACATCTAATTTTAGAGATGAAATCAAGTGTGAAGTCGCAATTACCCCTACTGATCCTACAGTTGAGAAACCACATATTGCAGTTCCTCCGAGACGACTGGGGTCCGCTTCGGCGTGTAGAACCAAAGGAAATCCTGTACTGCTATCATCTTCCATGTACCTCGCAATTAGTAAAGTATCTTAAATCTCACACTTACAAAATCACTTTTTGTTAAAAAAATATACTAGGATTTAACTAAATTGACTCTTTCCGATGGTATATGAGTCAAAGTGGAAACTCTGGAATTGGTCGCATTTATATCAAGGTTGGAAGCGATATTATTGATTTAACAGGAACGGCTAAAGAAGTTCAAGAAGATTGGTTAAAAATTAAGGATGAGGTTTCTTGGGAAGGAAAACTGTTAGCGATAAAAAATGCAAGAGATTCTGCTGTACAAATTGCGGCTCAAAGAGCGGTTCAAAGTGGAATTCCTGAAAGAGGTTCTGCTTTCAGAAGAGTATTAGATTCATGCGATATTGAGAAAACAGGAGACGTCATTCTTGCAGCGATTCATTATCTAAGATTTGTTGAAAAGGAAACAAATACACCGCCAAGAGAATTGAAAAATTTAGTTTCTCAATCGGGAAAATGGGACAAAGAAGATGTCGAAAAATGGAATCTTTCACTCTATATCAATCGAATGTTAGAAGGTGGCGTTACTGGTAAAAAACAGGAGCCTTTCTTAGAATATCCTACAGGTATGCCAAAGAAAAATAGGTATGTGGTTCTCACAGATGCTGGACGGAATTATCTGGAGAGTTTGACACGTGTCTGATAAGGAAGAAAGAGAAGATTGGTCATATACATCTCATATTGGTAAAGATTTGAGAGGAGTTAATCTCTCTGGTGCTAATCTGAAAAGAGCGGTTTTTGATGGGGCAGATCTTGAGGGAGCAGATCTTTCAGGTGCTGATATGAGGAGGGCCTCTTTCAAGGGTGCTAATTTAATGAAGGCTGCATTCGATAATGCAGATATGAGAGATGCTATTTTTATTAAAGCTAAAATGAATCTTTCAAATTTCCAAGGGGCTAAACTTGAGGGAGCTGATTTGAGAGGAATTAGGGGGAGATACGCCATATGGAGAAAAGCGAACTGGTGGGATGCTAAAATGGATGATGGATTAAGAGCCGCGTTGACAAAAAAGTGGCCTAAAGAACAATAATTACTCTTGAATCTTTGAAAGGCCTTCACGCATCCACTCAGGTACTGATACTTTCTTAGTTATTTCATCCATACTCGTACAAACAGTGGTTTGTACTGATGTCCAGCACAAAATTTCATCTTGATTGAATATCTCAAAGTCCCAAGTTATTGAGGTGTTTCCGATTCTCTTTATTTTCAATTTACAAGTTGCTGTATCTCCATAGCTAAGAGGATGATGAAAATTTGCTTCGCTGTGAACTAAGGGGAAACCTAAACGATGATTTTCAAGAACTTCATTATAATGAATACCGCAAGTATACTCCCATGATTCTTCATAGAAGCGGTGCGCTAAATCCCAAAATCTAGGGTAATAAACAATACCTGCTGAATCTACCATTGGGAAGTCTATTCGCCTAGAAGATAAGAATGTCATAGTAAATGGTAATAGTTTATTGGTTTGAAATCTATGGAACAACAATCTAGAAATTATTATTCTTTTAGTGCACACTAAGAAACGTAAATGGCGGACCCACCGCGATTTGAACACGGGTTTAAGGCTCCGCAAGCCCCAGTGATATCCAGGCTACACTATGGGTCCAATAGAACTTCGAGAGAAGGTTCATCTTTAATTCCAACGGTGATAAGTTGGAGAGATTTACATATCCAATGGAAGGATTGTTTTCCAACTTGGTTGGGCCAATTTCTTAGATTTAGGACCGTCTCTTGGATTAGGAGTTTTATGTAAAAGAACACCATGCATGCCATCTACATTGAACTTAACTCTCAACTCAAGCATACGATCTCTTTCTATTGTTGCCATCATATCTGAATCTAGTTCAAATGAAGTTCTTGAAGAATCATCATCTTCATTCTGGATACTAAGGATATTGTCATTAATATCTGCACGTGGAGAAAAATCATAATCTCGAGGATTGCTCATAATGACTTTCAAATCTGCAATAAGTCTGTCACGAATTGAGACTTTGGTTATCTGCATCTCTTTGACCATGGCCCTGCCATGGAGAATTACTTGAAAGGCCTTCCCACTATTGAACGAAGATTTAAACTCCAATTTCTGCAACTCTTGGAGTCAAAATTATAAATTCAACTTCTAAATTCCAATCATTACCTGTGTCGGGGTCGATACCATCTACGGGTAAATCAGGATCACACTGATCTGCCGTAATAGTCCATATCCATTCACCCATACCCCATCTCTGACCAGGTTCATTAAGTAAAGAATAAACGATATCCTCGGCAGAATCTGCTTGAATGTTGTAACCACTTTCTGGAATCTGGTTCAATCCATCATATGAGATATAAGCTGAAGCGTTTTCTGTAATATTGTCATGAGTTGTTGAAGTAGATGTTTCCCAACCAGTCATTGGTAAATCGACATGTATGGAAAAATTATCTTCAGGCCATAATAATGGTATTAATTCCCTATCTAATATTAATGAAGCATTAAACTCGATAATTCGAGCATTAAGGCCGGGTTCATGAGTGAGTGAGACCGATTCACCTTGTTCTAGATAATCAGACCAAGAGTATGTGATTTTTTCTTCTTCCCAATATACATAAAATGTCCTAGAAATTACCATAATTGTCCATTCTTCGGATGAAATGCCTCCTTTATCATCAACTACAGTCAATATTCCTGTTTGATTACCAGCTACTAAAAATTCTATCTCGGCTGTAGAAGATGTTGCATCAGCGTCACGAGTTGGGTCTCCGTCGCCATCACTATCATATGTCTTATCGAAATCCCAAATATATTCTAAACCACCACCTTCTGGGTCGAAAGAATCAGTGGCATCTAAAGTTGCTGTTTCTCCTGTTTTAACAAAACCAGGAACTTCAATAATAATTGAGGGAGGGGAATTTACAAAAATCGTCATTGAAATTGAATCTGATTCACCTAAGTCATTAGTGACTGTTAGCTGAACTTCATGATTTCCTGGGTTTTGGAAATAATGACTTATTATTCCTGATTTAGTTAATCTTGTTTCACCGTCACCAAAATCCCAATCAAAGTCTACAATTATTGAGGGGGAAGGGGAAGTTGAGCTTCGGCCATCAAAATTTACAACATCACCAACATTAATTTCATTTACATCGGAGGAAATTTCTGCATTTGGTGTCGTCGAAGAAAGTCCGGTACAACCGGCAAGAGAGACTAATAAAATAATACAAGATACAGAAAAAGTTCCAACCTTAGTTGACGACATTGGGCGCCTGTGCACGATATGGTGTTCATAGCGATGTTGGAAAAACGTACTTGAAAAATATCAATAATATATGATTTGAAAGATACGGACGGATTAGTTCATGGGGGGAGAGTGTTTCGAATAATCATGGCTGGGGAGATTTTTGATGGCTTCCGAGTTGTTGGATTTGATTTAGAAACCACGGGTTTTGATGTTAGAAAAGAAAGGATTGTCGAATATGCATTAATTGGCAGTGATGTAGATGGAAGTGACATAAATCTGCAATCACTAGTCTACCCCGAAAAGAGAATACCTTTCGAAGCATCGAATGTTCATGGTATTAAAGATCAAGATGTGAGAGACTCGGGTAATTTCTCTGAACATATTGGCGAGATATCAAAAATAATTAATGATTCAATCGTTGTTGGACATAATATAATTAAATTTGATTGGAAGATGCTGGAGATGGAGTGTTTCAGAGCAGGGGTAGAAACCCCTAAGCCGAGAGCAATTATTGATACTTTAGTTATAGCTAGAAAATTGAAAATTCCCGGTAGGCATAAATTAGGGATATTATGTAATAAGTATGGAATTGATTTGTCTAATGCGCATAGAGCGGATGCGGATGCGGGTGCAACTTTGATACTATTATGGAAGATAATGAAAGAAAATCCTAGATTTTTTAGAGGTACTATTGATGACCTACAAGACTCTTTGGCCGGTGTAAGAAGAGAAAATTTACTTGGTCCAGGGCTTGAAGATCTGGAACCTGTACCTCAATCAAGGGGATTATTGAGAATAAATAATACTGAGATTATTATTGCCTTTGGAAAATACAAAGGAAGGAGTTTAGATGAAATTAATAGGAACGACCCACGATATCTGAATTGGTTATTTTCACCCTCAAGCCCTATTGAAAAGACTGTTTGTGAGAAATATAAGCATTTATTCCAAGGCTAAACTTTTCTTTTTGATTCCAATAAAGGGGACCAAGGGAGAACCTCGCTCCAGTCGCCTAAATGAATTATCTTTCCTTGTGATCTCACGCTTCCAAGGAATACTGGCCCTTCATAATCTGAAGAAATTAATTCCTTTATCTGAGTTAATGCTCGGCCTTTGATGAGGGCTCCGAAACTTACATCTGAACTTGTTAATTCTCCATGTATGTCAACTGGTGCTTGTCGTTCAAACCTTGCAGCACCTGAAATTTCGTCGAACTTTATTATCCTGACTACCTCGTCACGGAATGTGTTCTTGTCAGAAAGGTGTCCTTTATCTCTAGATAACCACCAATCGGGGCACCATGCCTTAAATTCACAAAACCCACAAGACTCTTCACTCGGTGTTGATTCTGGAGGGTAAATAGTTAATTTCATTTCGTTCCAAGCTAAAATTGCATCGTCCAATACAAAATCTCCGTCTGTAGAATATATTTTCTGATTAGATGAATACCATCCTTCAGCAGAAACTGAAGGATGATTTGGTTTGCTTTCTTTCAATAAATCTCTATAAAATAACAATTGCCTAGTTACTTTCTCGCTAAGAATAGAATTGGGTGGTTTTCCAGTTTTTAAATCTGCAACTATCCAACCTTTAGAGTTACCATCTTCATCTAAATCATCGATTAGTAGATCTAGTCTGCCAATTAATCTTCCATCATTAGAAATTAGAGACTCTTCATTAGAAATAACAATTGATTTGATTTCGTTCCAATCTTTGATTGTTATTTCAGAAAATTTCTTACCCGCAAACTTTGTTTTACTAAAAAGAAGATTGAGGGCTCCAACTAAACCTTCTCTCGCCTTTCCAATTGATTGAGATTTCCAACTCGGACGACGGGGGGTATTAAGGAAAATTTCTTTTTCGATCAACCATTGTTTATCGATTGTTTTTTTCATAATCTTCGATAACCAACCAACTTCAGAATCGTCATGACCTGTAAAATCCAAATTACAAATTTCTTCCATAGAATTATGGATGACATTTCCTAATGACGCAGGCATAGATGCTTTACGAGGTAAACGCTGTCTAGATAGCCAATATTTCCTTGGACATTCTTCAAATCTATTCCATGAAGATGGAGATAATTGGTGTTGTGAAGATATTTCGACCACTATTTCGCCCCGCCTGACTATCCGATGTTACGCTCGTGGCGTCATAAGGATTAACACCACCGGCTATTACTATCTAGCAATGACGTCACAACCGGAGATACAGTTTGATTCTGAAATTGATATTACAGGAGCACTCGTAGTCAATTGTTTTCCTTCGCTAGGATTTGTTAGCAGCATCGTTGCACATTATTTAGTTGATAAATTAAATCTGAAATTAGTTGGCGGTGTAAGGCACCCTGCTTTGCCTGCAGTTTGTTTGGTACAGGAAGGAATGCCTTTGCCTCCTTTGAGATTTTATGCAGGAGAGCCAATTTGTAATATGGAAGAGTGTAACAAAGTGGTTCTAATCGCTTCAGAGATTCAGGTTCCTGCAGACATGTGCCTGCCTCTATCTGGCGCGTTAATTGATTGGATTAAACAATCCAATGCTAGTGCCACGATAATGATTGATGCTTATTCGCCAGGTGTTGAAAATAAGCATACAGTTTTCGATGAAGATGATTCAGATGGATCATTATTAGGGATAGGATCGATAGAAGAATCCCACAAAATGCTGAATGAATTAAAAATTCCACTTCTGAAACAGGGAATTATTGGAGGAATGACCGGAGTGATGATGGGAGAAAGTAGAAGAAGATCAGTGAATAGTATTGCAATGTTAGCAGAGGCTTCAGGAGAGTTCGGAAATGGTACGATACCTGATTCTAGAGCTGCAGCAAGAATAATCAATTGTCTTGATAAATTACTTCCTGCAATATATCTAGACTCTGAACCGTTAATGGTAGAGGCGCAAAGGATAGAGGAACAGATTAGAGAAATGATGGCTTCACAACTAAATCCGAGCGCTGAACAAGCAACTAATGAAGCTTCAAACATGTATGGTTAATTAGAAGTCCATTAGAGATTTTTGAGAGTTCTCTTCGTAAATATTAGTT
>DAJO01000003.1 GCA_002498985.1 Euryarchaeota archaeon UBA257 | reverse complement strand
GCGGGAAATGTCCTGCTCCCTGAGATTAATAAAAAACCTCATCCAATGACAATTGCAGAAAAAATTATTTCTAAAAAATTAATTTCAACGGATTCTTTTCAAGGGTTTGTCAAACCAGGGGATGCTGTATTAGCATCTGTTGATGGAGGTTATTCGCATGAATTTACTACAGCACAAGTTCATGAATTTCTAAAATCAGAATATGGAAACGAATATAATATCCCTAATCCTCCAAAATTTGCTGTCTTTGAAGACCATTTATTGTATGCGACAGGGGTGCCAAGATTTGGTAAATTCAAAGAAAAAATACAAACTTTAAGAGATATGCAAAATGATTTTCAAAAACATACTGGCGTTCGAGATTATTCGGCCGTCAATGGAGTTTCTCCGGGTATATGCCATCAAGTTGCAAGGGAAGAATTTATTGATGTTGGAGATTTTATCCAGGCAACTGATAGCCATACCTGTATGGGAGGAGCTAGTAATGCATTGACTTATGGAGTGGGGTCTACCGAATATGCAAATTTAATTCATAATCAATTTGCTTTTGTAAAAGTACCAGAAAGTATCAGATTTAATTTAACAGGGAACCTTCATCCGGGTTGTACTGCTAAAGACGTTATATTACACATCTTATGGAAGTATGCAGCAAAATCTGAAACTCTGGATAGAAGTATGGAATTTGGTGGCCCAGGTCTCTCAAGTTTATCGATGGATGAAAGAGCAACTCTTTGTAATATGGCCACTGAATGTAGTGCAAAAACAGGGATATGTGATCCCGATGATTTGACTGTTGAATGGTTGATGAATAGGAGGAGTGGGCTGAGTAGAGAGGAGATCATTGATGCTTTTGTTATAGCTGATGTAGGAGCAGTTTACCACGGAGGGGTGCATACTATAGATCTAGACGAGATTAGACCTATGGTGGCACACCCAGGAGACCCAGACAAAGGAATACCATCTGACCCGACAAATGGCGCCTATATCGATGAGTTAGGTGTTGTGAAAATCGATATAGCTTATGCGGGCTCATGCACAGCAGGGAAAGACGATGATTTTGCATATTACGCGGAAGTGACGAAGGCCGCTTTAGATGCTGGTTTGAAAATAGCGGATGGCGTCGATTGCTATATCCAATTTGGATCGAAAACGGTCAAAGAATTGTCAGAGAGAAATGGGTGGACAAAGATGTTTGAAGCTGCGGGTATAAAATTAATTGATCCGGGTTGTGGTGCTTGTATTGGAGCAGGTCCCGGGGTAAGCGATAATACAGAACAGGTCTCAATTTCAGCAATAAATCGAAATTTCCAAGGCAGGTCGGGACCGGGGAAACTCTACTTGGCAAGCCCTCTCACAGTTATGGCTAGTGCATTTACAGGACATATTACTGCGTGGAGTCCTAACCTTTTTTCTTAGAAATGCTCCAAACACCCCAAATTGCAGCAATAAACCATGCTATTTCTAAAATTAAAAATGCCCATTCATCAATAAAGTAAGCGCGGACCGCTAACAATCCTGAGCCTGATGCCATCAATCCTAGGTAAGGCACTGCCTTGCTGTGGAGAACATCTCTGGTCTCCAAAAAAAATGCTGTTAAGATTAATATCATCCCTACATAGGCAATTAATTCACTTTGAGCAATACTGACAATGGCATCAATCATGCCCATTCTAAAATCATTGAAAATATAGTCTTTCTTCATTTCAACAGGCGCATGTTTCAATAGCCTATCGAGTTCCCATGTACTCATCACAAGTTGGCCCCAGGTCATTAGGACATGGGAGGACCAAGTGGAGGGAAAGACAATGGTGGATGCAAGAGATATATCCGGAAAACAAAAACAAATAGCAGTTAGTGAGTTCTTTGAGAAGAATAAACACTTCCTAGGATTTGATTCCCTTCAAAGATCTTTAATTACAGCTGTTAAAGAAGCTGTTGATAATTCTTTAGATGCTTGTGAAGAAGCGCGAATTTTGCCAAATATTGTGGTTGAAATTAATAGATTGAAGGGTGAAGATATAGAATTGATATCTCAGGACAATGGCCCTGGAATTCCGAGAGATGCCATTGAAAATGTATTTGGAAAATTTCTATTAGGTTCAAGATTTCACGCAATTCGTCAAACTAGGGGTCAGCAAGGTATCGGAATAACTGGCGTTGTAATGTATGCACAACTAACTACTGGCGCCAAAACTCGTGTAATTTCAAAAATCGCCAATGATTCCTCGGCTGTATTTGTAGAGCTAGGCCTAGATACTAGGAAAAATAGGGCGATTAAATCAAAAGAAAGAAGAGAAGTATGGATTGATGAAAATACGGGAGAAGAAGTTCGGCATGGATTGAAAATATCGACAATCATGAAAGCGAAATATCAACGTGGTAAGCAATCTGTATATCAATATCTTAGAATGACATCAATAGTAAATCCACATGCGACAATCAGCCTAATAGTTAGAGGAAGAGATGGGGAAATCCTAGAAGAAGGGAAATGGATCAGAACCAGTGAAAGGTTGCCGAGAGTGGTCGAAGAAATTAAACCCCATCCACACGGGATACAATTAGGTACGCTACAAAGAATGTTAAGAGAATCAGAACAGAGGAAAATGACCTCTTTCCTTAGGCATAATTTCTCAGGAGTTAGCGTGAGAGCTGCGAAAGAAGTTCTGTCTACTTCTGCGATAGAAGATGATAGAGTGCCAAAAAGAATTAATTCAGAAGATGCCAAAAAATTAATTGCATCTTTTCAGAAGGTTAAGTTACTTCCTCCGCCTACAGATTGCCTGTCACCAATTGATGATTTATTGATTAAAAAGGGACTTTCTAAGGCTATTGATTCAAGATTTGCATCAACAGTAACAAGACTTCCAACAGTTAGTCAGGGTAATCCATTTCAGATTGAAGTGGGACTTGTTTTCGGAGGAGATATTTCTGCAGATGGTCCAATAGAAGTATTACGATTTGCAAATAGGGTTCCTCTAATGTATCAACAAGGAGGTTGTGCATTAACGAAGGCAATTGAGTCTATTGATTGGAAAAGATATGGTTTAGATCATCCGGGGGGAAAGGGCTTACCAAAGGGGGCGGCGGCAGTACTTATCCATCTCGCTTCTACCAATGTTCAATTCACTAGTGAAGCTAAAGAGGCTGTGGCTGATAATGAAGAAGTATTTGATGAAATCAGGAAAGGACTTTTAGAAGTCGGAAGAGGATTAAAGAACCATCTAAAAAAGAAAGATCAACGGAAAAAAGCAAAGGAAAAATTTGAATTGGTTAATGTAATTCTTCCTGAGATTGCTAAGAAAACATCAAAAATATTAGGGAGAGAAGAGCCTGACTTAGCACCTGTAATAACTCAAATAATGAATGCAGTATTTTGTGAAGAAGAATTGGGGTGGGATAAAGAAAGAAAACTCGCTACGTGTTCAATTAAAATATTCAATTATACAGCAAGGGCAAGGGCCTATACAATTCTTCTAAAATGGCCTGAAAATGAAAATATAACTATGGTTGAAAATTCAAATGGAGGAAGGAAAGAGGCGAGGGGGATATGGGCTTGGCGCCTTGATACCCTAAATCCGGGCACTTCGACAACAATTAGCGTATCACTATCTGGTCTTAGTAAAGGAGATTGGACAGATACAGATATTTTCTTCAGAGGGAATGGAGACATCATTGGTGCAACTAAGATAGATGAGAAAATACTTGAAGAAATACGAAAAAGCGAAGCCTTAACCGCTATCAGGAATGAAATTTCTGAATCTGAATCTCAAGAGGTCAATGAGGTTGTATCTGAGAGAGAATTAGTAGAAAAGGAAGAAACTAATAATTCAGATGGAATAAATATTTTCGCTGATTTTGAGGAGGGATCTGAATGAGTATCGTTGGACAAAGAAAAACAAAAGAAGAAGTAAAAGATGCACTGAAAGATATTGCTTCGGAAATGCATAACAAAATGGAAAAGGGCGTTCCTCCATCTATGACTCTACCTGTTAGATCCAAAACAAATATTGGATTTGATAATAAATTAGGCGTTTACAAATATGGTAAAAAAAAGAGCACTAGGGACGCGACAAGTCTTGGCTCGGCAAGACAACTGTTGCGTTCATTACATGTGACTGAATTTATCGAACAAATGATAGACTCCGGCAAGTCATCTACTCTGAGAGAAATGTATTACATTAGTGAAGCATGGGGGCATGGCAAATTCGGTTCGCAAAATGAAAGTAATAATTTAGCCGAAGATTTAGAAATTGTAACCAAATGTCTTCGAGAGGATTTTAAGTTACGACCTGAAGAAGATGGAGCAAGAATAATCGGTAATGTTACCTTTGAAGAAAGAAATCGAAAAGGTGATTGGATGAGAATAAATTGTAGAGATGATGTTGGAGATTCTGGTTATGGGGTACCATACAATGTAGAAGCCGAAAAATTAACTTTGATTGAGGAAGATGTAGATTTCATTATGGCAATAGAAACCGGTGGTATGTTCGATAGGTTGGTAGAAAATGGTTTTGATGAAGAAGCAAGATGTGCATTAATACATCTTAAAGGACAGCCAGCTAGATCAACAAGAAGAATAATGAAAAGGATGAGTCAAGAATGGAATAAACCAATTATTGTGTTTGCTGACTGTGACCCTTGGTCTTTTAGGATATATGCAAGTATAGCTTATGGAGCGATTAAAACTGCTCATATCTCTGAGTACTTAGCCACCAAAGGTGCTCAATATTTAGGGATTACAGCAGATGATATTCTGGCCTATGACCTACCAAGTGACGAGCTTACTAAACAAGATCTTAGCGCCTTAGACTCAGAGTTAACAGATCCTCGATTCAATACGGGATACTGGAAAGATCAAATAAATCTGATGAAAGAAATTGGAAAGAAGGCCGAACAACAGTCTCTTGCCAAATATGGTCTTGATTTCGTTACTGATACGTATCTACCTGAAAAACTCGCAGATATCGGTTTAGGTTATTGATTGCCAAATCTGAAATGTAGGCCCCACTGTCTATGGCCATGAAGAGTGGCGCCAAACTATGGGTTAAGCGCCTTAGCGGACTTTCAATAATATTGATTTTAGTTTTTGTTGGGACTTATGGAGAGTCTACTGATAAAATTATTCAGAAAATGAATGTGGAAGAAAATAACTTACTAGAATTAGAAAGTGGAGAAGAGGGAACAGCACAATTAGAGAAAATTAGATTCTACACCGTTGTCTCATTAGAAGGTAATGAAATAAAGGAAAATGAAGTTAAATTATTCGACCAAGACGGTGGAGAAATTATTGGAACATCGCTTAGTTCGATAAAAAAAATGAATAAAAGACCTGATTCAAGTGGCGATTTAGTTTTTGTCCCTGTAATAATTTTTGAAGTATCTGGAGATGCAGAATACATATTTCATAATCAAGGAAATAATACTTTGTGGGTCTTGGATGATCTAAAAATACAATCTAGTTTGATTTCCGATGAAATAATACTAATCTCAATGATTAGTTGTTGTTTAGGGTTCCCCTTAGGTATTATAGCATTAATTGGCTGGTTTGTGGTTTGGCGGAAAAAGGATAAAAAATCTCAAAAAATTATAATAAAAGAAGAAATAATGACTACCGATCAATTGTTTAAACAATACAACTCTACCGCAGAAGATCATAAAGTTCCTGCTCCTTTTTTAGATATAGAAAAGGCCGAGGTAACTAAGAATGAATTATCCCTTGATGATAATTCAGATGCCACTAGACAAAAAATGAAAGATTTTGTTGAGGAACACGAGAGTTCTGAAGAAAATAATAATTTCAAAGAAAGCGATGGTGATTGGGAAAATTGGGATGATGGAGATTAAGACGAACACCTTTACTCTCATAAAATCGTTAAATGGGTTTTTAGATACCCCCTAACTACCCAACTTCAGGTTGGTAAGTGGTATGGACTTTGACGAGGCTATGACTATACTAGAAAATAAAGCTAGAAGAAGTATTTTACAGCACCTAGTCAAGGAACCGCATTATCCATTACAACTCTCAGAATTACTAGATATTAGTCAGCAAGCAGTAATGAAACATATCAAAGTCTTAGAAAAAGCAGGTTTTATTGAATCTGAAATAGTTCCTTCAGAAAAAGGTGGGCCTCCAAAGAAAATGTACAAAGTAAATCAATCGTTTTCTTTGAGACTTGATTTGGGGCCAGAACTATTCAAAGCAGAACATAGAACTATCCCTGCGGGTGGCCCGATGAGGCTTTCAAATAAATTACCAAGAGAATTAGATTCGGTAATAGATCGTTTAGGTACTAGAAGAGATTTATCAATGTCAGAAGCAATGAATATACTATCAGACTTAGATTCGTCACTTGAGAAAATAGATAGGCAAAGAGATGCTATTATCGCTTTACATCAACAAATAATGCTGAAAACCTCAAAAGAAGTTACAGAAAACGCTGAATCATATGAAGAGAGAATAATGGCCAGAGAGATGATGACACAACCAAGAAGGCCATTAGACTTGGATATATTCTCACAGAATCTAAGAATTCAAGAATCTCATGCCGAAGATATCATGGAAAATATTCGAGATAGATTGATGAAAGATTTTGTAATCAATAATGACAACTTTGTCTCTGCAGACAAGGATACTCCTCTTCCTTGGTGGTTAATCAAATAACTAAATTAAGCGTTTATTCAAAATTGAGTATCTGAATCGTCATCAAGATTTGACATCATGCTGCTTTTCTCTGCAAAGCGGTCCAATGCTTCCATTCTTCTACCATACATAACAACACCGGCCACTGCAATTAATGCAAATGTCGCCCCGAGTATTATAGCTGGAACTGAATATCTTGCAATAATTTCAACACCAACATCTAAAACTCCGTTGTTTGAACCCATATCTCCTGCCGATTTGAAATTGTTTTTCTCGTCGGTTTCAACAATAATATTATCTGGATCAACTACTACTACTACTTCATGAGTACCTGCCTCAACTAAGTATAGTAAGGTGATTAGAGGTGGTTCATCGTCTGAAGTCGTTGGCATTATTGCCTCAATTAATTGACGGTATGCTACATTTTCCTCAGCACAACCATTTTTTTTAATTGAGTTAACTGATTGCCCTACGCACAAGATTACATTCACATCAGTTGCATGAGAATTTCCGTCATTCAGGATTGAAACAGTTACTGAAAGCATATCCCCTATCTCGCCTTTCGTCTTGCCAACATCAACACTTAAAATCTGTAAATCCGGTGCTCTGAGTCTTAATTCTAAGACCTGTTCGTTGGTATCACAATTAGGGCGATAATTATCTGGGAAGCCATCGCCATTCATATCGATCGTACAGGAATCTTCCCAAATTGCTGTTTCATCGAAGTCGCCGCCTGACAAAGAGTCACCAAAACTTGACTTTAATTTGATTCCAATTTCTCTATCTGCTAAGGCAGCAGTTGGGTCTATTGTAACTATTGCAACTAACTGTAATGTAGTGTATGAAGGCATTAAAGGGAGTGTAACCCTTCCTTTGGAATCTTTGTAACACATATTACTTGGGAGCGGTTCTCCTTGCATCAATACCACACAAGGCCGTTCTATTGGGTATTCGCTGCCGAATCCTTCTAGCAAGGCGTAATCAATTCGCCATGAGCTCAAAGCATTCAATCCCGGTGCTGAATCCCAACCTGCACCATCTACAGTATGGTTGTGCACCGTAGGTTGATCTGCAACATTACCAAAGTTTGTCACATTCATTGTAAATCTAACTACTCTCCCTGGAGCTGTTGTTTTAATTCTACTTTCAACAGTTGGATCAACAGTTATTCTCATGTCATGGAACTCTACCACTTCAACCTGTAATGTAACTAAATCCCTGAGTTTTGTTCCTTCGAATGATTCTTCACTGTATATTTCAATCACTATAGTATACTGTCCTGCCAATGTTTCTTCTGGAACATTTATCATTATCGGAATCTGTTGAGACTCGTCTCTATCTAATTCTTGGAAAAGAATTCTAGGTATTACTACGTCCCAAACATCCGAGTTCCCATCCTGATCTGTGATAGAACCCACAGCCATATCATAGCGATCTGCTCCATTGCCTGTATTTTCTATAATTGTATCAAGTTGATACTCTTGTCCAGGGTATAAAGAGAGAATTGTCTCTGTGTTGGCTTCTAAATCATATCTTTGTATTACGTTGGTTACAAGAACTACTGAGTCTCTGACTTTAGGTGCACCATCCAATGATGCTTTTACAGTTACAGAGTCTCCAATTCCTGCTGTTGCATTATACGGTGCACACATCTCTGCTGTAACGGTTCTAGGCGCATCTACAGTCCAATAACGCGGAGTTTCTTGAGGTATGCTATTTCCGCCTGGGGCTTCCGAAAAGTCAAGATTAACCGTCCAATGATCAAATCTCCAAGTTTGATCGGATACACCTTCTGGCTTTTCTTCAGGCCCTCCAGGTGTTGTGAAAACTAGATGACCGGGGGTGAAATTCTTTGTAACC
>DAJO01000018.1:3331-4815 GCA_002498985.1 Euryarchaeota archaeon UBA257 | reverse complement strand
AATGTTGCATGAATTTTATAAGTTTCTTCAGTAACTCTATCCATTCCATTTTGATCAACTGCTCGTACTGTGAATGTCATGTAATCTCCAACACCCAAACCACTGCCACTAATGTGATTTACAATAAATGGACCTAAAGTATGAGAAATGCCAGAGGTGTGGCAGATTCCAGTTACTGAATTACAAATACCCCAAAATACAGAGATCTCTGATAATTCAAGAACTCCTATGTTGGTAATTGAAACTGAAGGATTAGTATAATAGTCAGTTGTATCGATAGAAATTGTAAAGTCACCAATTGAACCATATTTCCAGATTAAAGGCAAATCATCTACTACATTAACGGTGATTACAAAATAGGATGAGAAACCGTGCCTGTCTTCAGCAGTGACATTGACCATCTGTGTCCCAGAATCTTGCCATGACATAATCAAGTCACCAGTTATAGGATTCCACTGAGTTGCTCCAGGAACTTCATTTTCTACAACTACCCAAATTTCCTCATCCGAATTATCGATATCAGAAATTCTTTCCAGTAAATTAATCGAATAAACATCTCCGGTTTGGAGGTCAATTTGTTCTATGTCAGTTAAATTAATTCTAGGAGCATCATTAACATTGAGGACATGGAACGTAACAACTGTATCTGAGAATTTAATACCGTCACTAGCCCTAATTAAAATATCTACAATTCCAAAGCCATCTTCACTCAAAGAAACTACCGACAATGAATGACCATTTAAATTCGCTTCGACTAGATTTTCATCAGAAACGTCAATTATTGACAATGTGAGATCTGCTACTGGTACAGTGTTTCCTGCATCATTGGTATCTGAAAGATAATTTGTAAGTGTAATACTCCCATAACCTCCCTCATTGAATGATTGCGTATTAATGGGGGACCAACGTGGAGCACCATTTTCTATCACATTGAATAAAATTAGTCCTGAATTGATATCATCGCCGTCGTTAACACTCATGTAAATTCCTTGTGGTAAGGCATTTCCATGACTATCTCTAACTACTTGTGTAAATTTGACTGTTAATTCCAAGTTTACTGGGTCCCATGACAGGAATTCATCGTCTGTGCTAAATATATCTAGGAGTTGGAGAGGAGTTTCTGCATCGCTAATTAGACCAATGATGGAAACCTTTTCTTCAGTATCAACTTTAACAGTAGGCATTCCAGAATATTGATCATCACTACTTGAATAAATTGAAGGGAGAGCGTTTTGAAGAATAAAAGCGTCTTCAGAAATTAACCATTCACTATCTTGCCCACCTGCATCTGTCCACATTACTCTGAGATCATATTCACCTACTTGTGAAGTTAATTCAGTATTTATTGAAAATAAGTATCTAGCATTACCACCGCTTCCAATAATTTCAGGCCCTTCAATCCATGTGTCATCCCAAGAACCTGAACCTGACTCCGAATAATGCAATGTAGGGTACATAGATTCAATCGTATCAACTAAGTCATT
>DAJO01000018.1:986-3294 GCA_002498985.1 Euryarchaeota archaeon UBA257 | reverse complement strand
GGAGTAATTGGCACCGGAGGTAAATCGTGTAGTCCAGCTACATCCTGATAATTATTACTTGGAATTCTATCACCTTCCAGATTAGAAAGCCTTGCCCTAAATATAGAGGTACCAGAGGGTGACATTTCAATTGAAGAAGTATCGAAAACTGTTGTCAAGATTTGAGTAGAGCCAGATGCAATATTATTGTTTAATGAAACGCTAGAAATTAACTGTTCATCCGACCCATCTAGATAATAGATACTGATTTGACCGCCTTCAGAGTATGTTTCAACACCATTATTTCTAATAGTGGTTTCTAAGACTATTTCATCTCCTTGAACGAAACCAGAATCACCTTGAATAGTGAAATCAGATATCCCTATATCAACTAAAGGAGCCATGTCAAGATCAACCGCGGCATAGAAATTATTGTAGGTTGTATGGGGGCCATCCATTAGTGCAACTACAGGCCAAAAATTCTCAAATTGAGTATTACCTCCTGAAGCCCTAACAGTGCTCAAAGGTTTATCCCAAGAAAGTTGAGCGTTAGAACTAGGAGAAAGGACTACTTGTTCAAAACCACTTTGGCTACTATCTAATAGCCAAGATCTCCAAACATGATGTGGTTTGTATCCGTCATCATAGTTCTCAGCCCCAGATTGTTCAGTAATGGCAGCATATACATATACTGAAACTGAGGGTATGGAGCCTAAATATGAGATAGTCAAATCAGTAGTAACAGTATCTCCTGAAGGATTCAGGGAAGTCGAAAGTTCCATTGAAAAATCTGTAGAAGATGGTGCCATACATCCACCTGCCGTAAAATCATTATCATAGTAACTTGAACCACCGGCGCCCACTTTGTAGCAAGAACCTGCTTGTTCATCGGCAAAAGAGAATGTAGGATATCCACTGGATGCACCCATAACGTGATCTCTTCTAGTTCCTGAACTACCAATTGAATCCGAAGGCCATCCTGTCCCAGAGCCTTGGAAAAATGAAACATAAGTAAAATCTTCGGGATTAGATGTTTTCAGGTTGTGTAGAGAAGGAGATGCACTACTCATACAAGGCCCACACCAATGAGCACCTACATATTCGCCAAATACTGTATGACCGGGGCTGGAGGCAAAAAGTGGTAATTCCTCTTTTTCCAGTTCACTAGGTTGATTGAAATTTTGTTCTTCAGAATCAAAAAGACCACCAAGAGTCATTATGACCATCAATGATATCATGGCAACGGCCAAGACCGAACTGTACAACTTGTTCCTCATCACTAATTGAACGCTTGTAATGCTTGGTATAACCTTATCTAGCATTTGTATATAATAAATCAAATTAAAACTAACTTCTCAATCAAATGACTTGATATCATGGAACCTTTTCGTAGAATCAATGACTGGAATCAATGACCTAGATTGGGTGGCTCTCAGAGAAGATGATGGTAGAGCCTATTTATTACAAAAAAAGCCAGGAGAGGTTAAGATAAAGGGGCTAGGTAGATTCGATTCAGGACAACTACTAGATGGATACTCAATAGGTGAAAGGATACAAGTTGGGCAAAAATCTCTAACTATAGTCAAAGCAACCCTTCCTGAAGCGCGACGTAACATGGTTAGAAGAGCTCAAACTATTGGCATCAAAGACTCTGGTTTTCTGATTTCATGGCTAGGAATTGGAGTAGGTAGCCGAGTTTTAGAAGGAGGTCATGGTTCTGCCGGACTCGCCATGAATATAGCTAATGTGTTAGGGAATTGTGGAACACTAATTTCAGTCGAAGTTAGAGATGAACATGCATCGGTAGGAAAACAAAATATGGACAGACTAGAAGAAATTCTTCCCGAATTTCCAAATTGGCATTTAATTGTTGATGACTTATCCAACATTACTGATCGAGTAAAAGAAATTTGTATTGAAATTGATTCTGCAATTATTGATGTTGCAGAGCCTTGGAATGTTTTGAAATCAGTAGTTCCTTGCCTTCGAGTAGGGGGGAGAATTGCATGCTATTGCCCTACTTCATCACAATTAGAAAAGTCTTGGAATGCTTGTGAAGATGAAAATTTGAATATAGAATGGGCCGGAGAAATTATCGAAAGGAAATGGAGTAAAGCGAGTAAAGGAGGAGTCAGACCGGGGAATCAACCAATGGGACATACAGCATTTTTACTAATTGCTACTAAATTAGCATCTGAGGAAGAAGAATAGATTTGATTCATAACCAAGTATTCCTCCGCCAAACCATGAGAGACAGTAGCCAATGGGAACCTACATCTTACCGAACACATACGATAGGTCAAATTGTAAGCGAAGGTGCAACATTAGT
>DAJO01000018.1:0-865 GCA_002498985.1 Euryarchaeota archaeon UBA257 | reverse complement strand
ATTTTTGAAAAAGGATAATATGAATCCAGAAACTTTCGATTTAATTCAATCTTCCACTAGAGAATCAACTGTTCAAGTAACTGGCTTAGTGGCACAAAAAAGACCGCCGAAGGTGGCAGAAGGGGAACCATTACCTCCACCAGAGTATGAGGTTAATGTGACATCAGGACAGGTATTAGCAGAAGCAGCAACACCATTACCTGTTGGGATTATTGACGATGTCAAAATTGGATTAGATATTAGATTAGACAATAGGCATTTAGACTTGAGAAGATCTCATGTAAATGCAATGTTCCAATTAAGAAGTAAAGTTCTACAGTACGGCAGAGAACACCTAATCAAAGAAGGGTTTATGGAAATGAATAGCCCTAAAATTATTGCTAGCGCATCTGAAGGAGGAACCAATTTATTCCCTATGATGTATTTCGACACACCTGCTTTCCTGAGCCAATCTCCTCAACTTTACAAACAATTAGCAGTTCTTGGTGGATTGGAAAGAGTTTTTGAGATAGGACCGGCATTTAGAGCAGAAAAACATGATACTTATAGACATTTGAATGAATTTATTTCTTTTGATATTGAAGGCGCGTGGATGAACGATGAAGATGTAATGGGAGTTCAAGAAAGAATGATTCATTATATCTGGTCATCTGTATCTGAAAATGACCAAAATTTAATTCAGACCATTAACGACTACAAAGTTAGCCAAGGTGAGGAAAAAATCAGTGTCGAAGTCCCTGAACTACCATTCCCAAGAATACCATATTCTGAAGCGATAGAAATTGTGAAGAATGGAGGTGGAGAGATAGAATGGGGTGACGATATAGAGAGCCATCATTGTGACTTAATTGCAGCAATATATCCC
>DAJO01000075.1:17052-19990 GCA_002498985.1 Euryarchaeota archaeon UBA257 | reverse complement strand
AATTGTAGGGCTCCAAATAGCTATGGCATGTTCTTCGAAACGCCACATTATATCATCTACAATTTCTTGAACTGTTCTTCTGGCGACTTCCCGACCACAATCCGGACAATGGGGGGTCCCTACTCTCGCCCAAAGTAATCTCATGTAATCCATAATTTCAGTAACTGTCGCAACCGTAGACCTTGGATTGTGGCTACCCTGTTTCTGATCAATACTTATTGCAGGAGAGAGGCCTTCTATAGAATCGCAATCTGGCTTCTTCATTTGGCCTAAAAATTGGCGTGCATAAGAGCTAAGGCTTTCTACATACCTTCTTTGTCCCTCGGCGTATAGAGTATCGAATGCCAAACTTGATTTTCCTGAACCTGAAACTCCAGAAATAACTACAAATTTGCCTCTTGGTATTTCTACATCAATATCTTGTAGATTGTGGGTTCTTGCTCCTTTAACCTCTATCCAACCTTGATCGAAAGATGTTTTTTTCTGTTTACGAGCCATTAGCGCCCCCCCTAACTATGCTTAACGGAATGTTGGCCGCTATTGAAGAAATGTATTCTTTTTTCTATCAATTAAACCAAAATGCGTCAATTATATCGCCTATTTCTGCACCTGTATTAGGGGGCAGTAATGTCACTCCATTATGTGCAACCATACTGTGTATATTACCACTTCCTTGATGAGTATGCGTTGATGCCTGAAGGCTGTCTTTTTCACTAACTATTCTGATTCGGCGCAAACAAAGTTTATTTTCTGCTCCTTTAACACTATTTTTCATTTTCACTCTAACTTTTCTTCCCAAATTAGGCGGTGCTGTTTCTTCGATTCGGTAAGTAGCAGAGAACCATGGACAAACTAACATCAAGAATACTAAATGACTACTGACAGGATTTCCAGGTAGGCCAAATAGTGGCTTGTTCTTCCATTTACCAAAAATTGGGGGGCCTCCTGGCCTCATATTTACTTTCCAAAAATTAATGTCGCCCTCTGTTTCCATAATTTTTCTTACTATATCCCAATCCCCCATAGATACTCCGCCAGTTGTTATCAATGCATCACAATTATCTACTGCATCATTCATAGTCTCTCGTAATTGGTCTATGGAATCGGTAACTATGCCATAACGGACCGGTTTACCGCCCATTTTTTCGATTAAAGCAGCGATACCGAAAGAATTAGATTCAAAGATTTGCCGATCTTTGATTTCAGAATTTGGCATTACTAGTTCGTCACCGGTACTGATTATTCCAATTACAGGTTTTCGAAAAACTGAAATTTCATCATAACCCATTGTCGCAGCGAGTGAGATTGTGGAAGAACCCATGCAAGTCCCCTCAGGGATAGCTAATTTTCCTTTGGATAAATTTTCTCCCTTAATACGAATAAAGGATTTTTTGGCTTGACCTGTGATTATTACATTCTCTCCCTCTATTCTACTGTTTTCTACGATTACTATCGCATCTGCTCCCTCGGGTATTGGGGCACCTGTCGTGATCTTACAAGCCTCTCCTGATTCTATAGTATGGACACTTTCTGATCCTGCTTGAATTGTCCCAACTATTCTTAAAATTGCAGTATTGGTTGAAGAGCAATCCTCTTCCTTTACGGCCCATCCATCCATAGCAGAATTGTCAAATCGAGGGTCATTGACTTTAGATATTAGCCCCTTTGCAAGTATTCTTCCGTTTGCTTTGTCGAGATGGATGGTTTCTGAAGATAGATTTAATTTGCAAGCAGATATTAATTCTTTAGCTCTTTCAATGCTTACTCCGACCTCCATGCAATCAACGAGGCGCTTCATACAAATGAATTATGCGTTGATTCTTAGAGAGTGTTATTCAAATATTACTAATATGACGCCTTATTATGTTCATAGAAGGAGAGTTTTTGATTCTACTTCTATTGTTTCTGATTGCTTTGCTATATTCCAGTGTTGGGCATGGAGGGGCATCAGGGTATCTCGCAATTTTATCTCTAACAATTTATGCAGAATATGATAGTGGGTGGTTAAAACAGCATGCATGGACCTTAAATTTAGTAGTTGCCGCAGTTGCTTTTTATCATTATAGAAAGGCAGGTTTTTTCAATCTAAAATTGACTTTCCCGTTTATTCTAGGGAGTATTCCATTCGCTGTTATCGGTGGTTATTTGAGAGTTGATGGATTTTTTTATGATACCCTGCTATCGATAACTTTGGTTTGGGCTGCATATAAATTATTACAAATAAACGAAGTTTATTCTGCGACAAAAATTGAGGCCCCTGGCTTTCTGTATGCAATCCCCATTGGAGGAGGGGTTGGTTTAATGAGTGGTGTAATAGGCGTAGGAGGGGGTATTTTCTTATCGCCAATCCTTTTACTTAAAAAATGGGCAGATCCCAAAACTGCTGCAGCAACTGCTGCACTTTTTATCTGGGTTAATTCAATGGCAGGATTAGTTGGGGCTGGAATTTCAGGGCAGCTAGTCATCCAAATGGATGTTCTATTTCCTTTTATCCTAGCGGTACTACTTGGAGGGCATATAGGGGCGAAATATGGTTCAGAAAATGCTCATCAGTCTTTGATTAGAAAATTATTGATAATTGTATTAATCGTAGCTTCTCTGAAAAGAATATCTTATCTAATGATATGATTATATTCCTATGAAGTCTGAATGCCCACATTCTGGATGAGCACAAATTACCTTGTATCTTTCTCTTTTTGGGCGAGGAATTCGCATCATTGCACCACACATCGTACATTGATGGGTGACGATTTCTGGTTCTTGAGGAGTTTGGTCTTCAAAATCTTCGAAATCTTCTGCCATCGAAGTCCAACCAATTTGATCTGAATATGAATCATCTTCATCAGTAATTTTCTTTTGTCTCAAATTTAACTTGATGTTGATTCTGCGCCCTTTCTTTTTCTTCTTTTTCGTGGGTTTTCCCTTAGGTTTAGGTTTT
>DAJO01000075.1:918-16906 GCA_002498985.1 Euryarchaeota archaeon UBA257 | reverse complement strand
GCGGTGGTGCTTTCGCTGGAGGCATTGGAGGCTTAGCAGGAGGTGCTTTACTTGGCCTCTGTGGAGGTTTTGGCGGTGGCGGTGGAACCTTGTCTGCCATGACTATCTTCTATTGGCAACCCGGGGGACTCTTTGAAAGAATCGGGAGTATGGTATCTTTTTCCTTAAACTAAGCAGGATATGATAAAAGTGATTCGCAAGGTATTGGAAGTAATTTTTCTCTTGCACCCAAGCCTTCAAGTTCTATTACAAATAAATTGCCTATTACTTCTGCTCCTTGCTGTTGACATAATTTTACACATGCATCAACAGTTCCGCCTGTTGCAAGTAGATCATCAATAATTATTATTTTTGCACCGGGAGGCATGGCGTCGTCATGCATCTCTAAAATATTGGAGCCGTATTCTAAAGAATATTCTATTTTTATGGTTGATGACGGTAATTTGCCAGGTTTTCGGACAGGAATGAAACCTACTCCTAGCTCGGCAGCAAGCATTGGTCCGAAAATAAATCCGCGGGCTTCTGGGCCAACAATATAATCTGGGACCCAGTTATTATGATTGCAAATTTGTACAAACATATCTGTGACCTTGTTCAAATATTCACCCGTATTAAGTAAAGGAGTGATGTCTCTAAACATAATTCCTTCTATAGGAAAATCCGGAATTGTTCGGATTTGTTGTTGAAGTTGTTTAATTGTTTCTTTATCAAAAATTGGCATTATAGCACCTTTGAGAGGAGGCTCCCGGGCCACTAGGGCCCGAGAGTTCCTTTTACGTTATTCTACTCAATCGTTTAATCCGATTTGCTCGAAGATCCAATCAAACGTTGATGTATCTCCAGGGCCGAGGTAGAACATTATCATAAGTATAGCTAGAGTACCCATGATTTTGTTGATTTCATCAAACTTACCCATTCCTGCTTTAATAGCAACATATGAGATTACACCCCATGCAATGCCGTCTGCAATAGAATAAGTGAATGGCATCATGACCATTGTCAAGAAGGCAGGTAGAGCCACTTCACCATTATTCCAATCGATATCTGCTGCTTGTCTCATCATCATAGCACCAATTACGACTAATGCGCATGCTGCTGCGAAAGTAGGTATAGCTTGGAATATGTTTGAAAAGAAAAGTCCTGTGAGCATCAAAACACCTACAGTAACTGCTGTCAATCCGGTTTTACCGCCGTCTTCAACACCTGCTACTGATTCGATGTAGGTTGTTGTTGTGCTTGTTCCTGTTAGTGCCCCAACAATTGTCGCTGCTGCGTCGGACATAAATGCTTCATCTGAATTCATTAATTCGTCATTTTCGTCAACATACCCTGCTTGACGACCAACTGAATAAAGTGTGCCAGCTGTATCAAAAATATCAACGAATAAGAAAGTAATCATTACTAACAAGAATGCCCCCATTGAGGTTCCCTCTGCTGAACCGACGTCTCCTAATGCCCCCAATGCTGCACCCAGTGTTTCCTCAGGTAATCCGACGAAGCCGAAGTCTGCAGAAGGCCATGTTGCTGTTGGTGATGCCCAGCCCGCTCCTCCTGCAAGGAAATCGTTGTATGGGTCGTAAGCATCTACTGCCCAACCATAAATTGATGCAACTGCAATTCCATAAATTATAGCGCCTTTAATACCGCGGGCCATCATCACTGCAATTGCAATTAAAGCAACCATAGAGATTAATGCTCCGTGATCATATCCAAAAGATTCTGTTGTTGCAAGATTTACTAATGTTGCGCCATCGTCTTGGATCCATCCCATTTCTCTTAGTCCGATGATAGCAAGGAACATGCCAATACCTGCTCCTGTAGCAATTTTCAAGTCTGTTGGGATTGCATTAATCATCGCAGTTCTCCACCCTACTTGAGGCAGCGACATTATCATGAAGATAATACCCTCAACCAATACTGCAGCTAGGGCTACGTCCCATGCTACACCCATTGCGCCAACTACTGCGAATGTGAAGTAAGCATTGAGTCCCATTCCTGGTGCCAATGCGAACGGTAAGTTAGCCCAAAGCCCCATTACTAAGCAACCGATAAAGGCGGCTACAGCCGTTGCGAATAATGCGTCGTCAAAAGGTATACCCGTTTGCCCGAAGTTACTCAACATCGAAGGGTTGACTACGAGAATGTATGCCATGGTCAGGAAAGTTGTCAATCCTGCTCTAAGTTCACCATTCACGGTACTACCCGCTTCTGTTATTCCAAATTGTTTGTCTAATGCGTCCATATTTTTTTTCATCTCCTGTTTTTCATTCATCCCAGACTTCTGTCCAGATAGGTTACCATTAGACATGAGGTCTATGAATTGTTCGGAACACTTGATTCAAGAATTTATGTGGATTGGGGTGCCATTAACAGGTAAGTGAATATCTATTTTTTCCCCTAATTCGGAAAAAATAACACTTCTACTTTCCTCCGGGGCATGGAATAAAATCATATTTTTTGGGCTACAATCCTTAGCAAAGTTACATAATTCAGTATGTCCGGCATGATTAGATAATTGGAATTGTGAAACATCTAAATCTATCTTGGTGAGGTTTCCAAAAATACTTATTTTTCCTTCTTCAAGTAATTTCCTGCCTCCCGAATTCTCGGCTTGGTAGCCGGTCAATAAAATTCCATTTGATATATCTGCCCTTAGACGATTTAGATACCAGAGCGCGGGACCACCATCTAACATCCCACTGGTTGTGACAATAACGTCTGCTTGTAATGCCTTTTTACGATCGGATTTACTTGAGACTTTTCTAGTCCATTTCCATACTTTTTCAAAATCCTCTACGTCTTTGATATGTTCTGGATTTTCAAACCACTTTCTTGTTAATCTTGTCCCCATTCCATCGTAATGAACGTTGAGATGTGGGGCTTCTCTATACAATATACGAAGAATGTCTTGTCCACGCCCCGAAGCGAAAGCTGGGATTAAAGCCACTCCTCCTCTTTGCACTATTTCCTTTACTGTGGATACAAATCTAGCCTCTTCATCGGATCTATCTGGATGGTTTTTGCCACCATATGTTGCCTCTAAACAAAGAATATCACATTCAATTGGTTTGGCCCCGATTGTATTAGGGCTATCTCTTGTATCAAGATCTCCGGACCATAAAATACGGTGAGTAGGTGTTTCTATTTCTACCATTGCAGCACCAGGCATGTGGCCGGCTCTGTGTAGTCTACATTTCCATTCTCCAATGATAAACCATTCTTGATAATCATGAGTAACCCACGACTCAAGTGCATATTCTAAATCTCTTTTATCCCATGTAAGTGGATAACCCTCTATTTTGGAAACTTTGTAGGTATCTCTCCACATTATTTCTGAAACTGCAGATGTTAAGCTTGTACCGTGGAATTTGACATTGTTGAACTGTGTTAACCACGGAACCATTCCAATATGATCAATGTGGCTATGAGTTATTATTGCGTCCGTTATGGGTGGACATTGATCTGGATATTTTGGGGGGCGTGTTGGAGCTAAGCCATAATCAATTAACACCCGTGTCCCTGTATTGTCTTCAATTACACAACCAACATTACCAACTTCATTTCCTCCACCTAAAAAATGAAACCGGATCCCTTCCTTTACTTCAGTTCTAGGATATCCTGAAGATTGGCCGGGAGTGTATAGTACCATACATTACCGACAATGGTTAACATCATGAGGTCTTTGGAACTCCATCCCCTATATTTCCAGTAGAAATATCATATTGTTAGTAATTTGTTTGAGATGTTTTCAGAATGTTTATGTCTTTCCGATTTTATAGTATGATTGTATATCGAAATCATTTGATTTATAGAAAATATTTTAACGAAATCTATCTTGTTTTGTCTCCAGTGGAAATAAAGGGGTCGGGGGGATAAATTGAGAACTAAGACCTCTTCATGTAAGCATGGCAAGAGTACCCCATTCAACATTCGTTGTAGATAATGATCGTTGCTTTGGTTGTGCTGCTTGTGTTTCACTATGCCCTGTAAACGCCTTATTTCTCCAAGATATATTAGCTGTAGTGGACGAACCATCCTGTACACATTGTAACTATTGCATCCCATTTTGTCCAGTCCACGCTCTCTCTATTGTAAAAATTAGTACCTAACCATCTTCTATGATATTTGTAATCACCAAATCCCCTTGTTTAACATCATTCTAATAATATGGTGCTTTCACAGAGTATATGGAAATCAGTGAGATAATTTCCCAGTCTAAAGAAATCCACCAATGGATAGTAGAAAAAAGAAGAACAATCCACCGCCATCCAGAGCTAATGTATGAAGAATTTAAAACTAGTAAATTAGTTCAAGAAACTTTGAAGGATCTACAAATCCCATTTCAAAAAGATATCGCTATTACAGGCGTTGTAGGAATTATTGGAAGTGGTGAGGAGCCTTGCATCGCTTTGAGAGCTGATATGGATGCACTACCAATTCACGAAGAAACCGATGTTGATTTCAAAAGCCAGATAGATGGTAAAATGCATGCATGTGGTCACGACTGCCATACCGCCATGCTTCTCGGAGCAGCTAGAATTTTAAAAGAAAATGAAGACAAAATAGAAGGAACAGTCAAATTGATCTTTCAACCTGCAGAAGAAGGAGGAGCGGGAGGAAAAATGATGAGAGAGCAAGGAGTTTTAGAAAAGCCCAAAGTAAGGCAAATTTTTGCATTGCACGTAGCCGGAACAATGCCAATGGGGACACTCGCATCGAAGGAAGGAACATTATTGGCAGCAACATCATCAATAAAAATTCTAGTCAAGGGTAACGGAGGACATGCGGCCGCGCCCCATCACACAATAGATCCTGTAGTTACGGGATCGAAGATAGTAGTGGAACTGCAGACATTGATTTCTCGTGAATTGAGTCCTTTAGAATCTGGTGTCATAAGCATAACAATGGCAAATGCAGGCAGTGCGACAAATGTCATACCTTCAACTATGGAGTTGCAAGGCACCATAAGGTCACTAACTAGTGAAGGAATATCGAAATTACAAAACAGAGTCAAAGAGGTTGCAGAGTCAATAGCCATAGCAAATCGCTGTGAAGCAGAAGTTTCATTTCCAGGAAACGACTATCCTCCAACAGTGAATGATGCTGATTGCTGGGAGTTAGGAAAAGCTGCAGCAAAGGACATACTAGGCCAAGAAAAAGTTTCTGAAATGAATTCAATAATGGGGGGCGAAGACTTCGCGTATTATACAGAAGAGATTCCTGGGTGCTTCTCTTTCCTTGGTGTAGGAAACCCAGAAATAGACGCTGTCTATGATGTACACCATCCAATGTTCAAAGTAGATGAAGAAGCGCTGTCTCTAGGTACCGCCGTACATGTCAATACAGCAATCAAAGCATTAGAGAATTTAACGATATAATACTACAAAGAGAAGATAGCATGAAAATCGCCATAATAGGTTCCGGAATAGAAGTTTTTACATGCGGGCATAGATTATTGGATAAAAATTCTAACTTAGAGATTCATATTTTTGATGAAAAAGCCGAGTCCGGAATGTATGGTGAAGAACCAGGGTTATTCGCTGAATGGCCACTAACTCCAATTGATTGGGTAGGGAGTCTATTTAGTCAACAACCGAATGAAAAATCCACCGCTATTCGATATTCTTGGTTTGTCAAGGCTCTTTCAATATCTCTTGCAGAGAGAGGAGCAAATTTACATTTAAAATCCGTAGTTAAAAATATAGATAGTGGAATAATTGATTTCTACGGCGCCGGTTATTTGGCGGCCGGACAAATGAAGTTTGATGATATTATCGACTTTAGAGACAATGACTCCAATGAAGTTTGGTACGGAGGAGTAACAACCTCAAAAACAAATATTGAAATTTTTGGAATTAGACCAGATCAGACAATAGAAGTTTGGAGTAAAAAAGAGAATATCGAGGGTAATTTCATACAAAAAATGGAATGGAGAGGAATTGACCCACAATGCGCTTTAATTGACAGGATCAATAAGGGCATTGACGCAGCAGAATCGACCAAATCTGAATAGTTCTTTGTAAAATATTAGATGCTTAATGTATCTAGGGACTAATATGGGCGGCGTAGAGAGCCAGACATTGGAATATGTTTGTGACAAGACAAAAAGTACAAGACATGCAATTCTGATAGATCCAGCCGACCAAACTCCAGATACTGCGGCCAAAAGAGCGGTTGCAGCAGTTGCTGCAGGTAGTAAAATGGTACTTGTGGGAGGCTCGAGCGATACCGACATGGATAATGTGAATGACACCGTAGTCGCAATTCAAGAAGCATTAGAATTAGTAACTTGGGCCTCATCTCAAGACTCCAGTTTAGAAGAAAAAACCTGGAAGGTGCCGGTTGTATTATTTCCCCAAGGTGCCGCTGCACTTTCACCAGCAGCCGATGCAATTACTTTCATGATGCTAATGAACAGTAAATCTCCGAGATATTTGATAGAAGAACAAGTCGCAGGGTCACTATTTATCAAAAAAGCAGGAATTTCGCCTTTGCCGATGGGATACATCATTTGTGAACCAGGAGGTAAAGCTGGAGAAGTCGGACAGGCGGATTTAATTCTCTCCAATCAGACAGAAAGAATTTCTGCATACGCGACAACAGCGGAATATTATGGATTTAAAATTATATATTTAGAAGCAGGAAGTGGCGCCCAAACTCCGGTATCTTCAGAACTAATCAAAGCAGCGAGAGATTCGTGTAATCTGACCATCGTTGTCGGAGGAGGAATTAGAGATGGAGAAACAGCAAAAATAGCATCCGATGCCGGAGCGGATTGGGTAATAACTGGTAATTTGACAGAATCTTTTGATGATGCAAACGCCCTACAGAATACATTGACAGAATTCATATCTAAAATGAATGACTAACTATTCTTTATTGTAGCAAGCAATCGGTCTATTTGAGCTTCCATATCTAGAATTAAGATCATTTGTTCTTCTTCTACTTTGAGCAATCTAGCGTTTTCATCTTGTAATTCTTTAGCGCGGCTCTCTGAAAGGCCTCCTCCATCTATCCTCCGAATTTTTTCATTTTCCAATTTATTCTCTAACTGATTATATCTAATTTTCATTACACGCAATTGCTCTTCAAGATCGGATATAGAAGCCGTGTCTTCATGTTCTAAATCTAGAGATGCTAATTCTAGTTCCAGCGCTCTGGTCCGTTGTCTCGAAATCACTAACTCCTGCTCCATTTTCATAACCTCATCCCAAACAGAAATTACTTCATGAACTAGTTTTTCATGAGAGATTTTAGCCAACCGCTCTTCCAATGTATCTTCATCTTTTTCTGTGGAAGAATCGACAGTTGAAGGGGTACTCATCAATAATCAATAAACATCGCAACTAACATGTTCTTGAACCTTGAGTAATACTAGCGGATTATCTGTCGAAATTTGAATATTTTCAGCATCGCCGTTTTCGTGGCGTTTATATCAAAGTCGAAGTTCGGGCGCAATATGCAAGCATACCGGATAGACGGGGTAGTTCGCCAAGGAAAGACAAACCAAGATTTCTGTATAGACTTAGTCGCAGAAAATGAAGACCAAGTTAGAGAAAAGGTATACTCACATTTTGGTAGCCGTCATGGTGCTAAAAGAAGATATATAACAATTAACTCAATTAGTATTATCGATCCTTCAGAATCTTCCGCCTCTGTCGTAGTATCTCATTTTCGTGACAAATAATCGACTTTAACACGTAACGGTGAAATCAGATAGTCTCTAGGAAGGGTCGTGTTGAAGAAAACATTCATGCGTCAATATTGGCGTATTCAGCAAAGTCAAACTCTGATTTCTATGGGTTTTTGGATTACAACACTGACTCTGTTGATGTGGCCATATGTCAGCTGGAGATTCGAATCTGATAATGAAATGCTAGCTATACCTATGACATACTGGGGTCTTGGCGGTATCGCATTTTCCGTATTATTGATAGTATTAATAATTGGATGGGTATATGATGTATTTCTCGGGCTATGGAGAGAGCATCTAACAGTCGTACAGGAAAGAAACCCATTCACAACATACAAAGTAAACGCTCCTTTCGGAATGTTATTAGCCCAAACAAATACTATTTTACGAAAATTATCAGAAGATGATGAAGAAATAAATCGCCACTGTGATTTCGTTGATAGGTGGTTAGAATGGAACTCTGAACAAGAAATATGGGCAAGAACAATGTCATCTTGGAAAGAAATAGTGGGGGATGATGACCCATATCTGTACCATCTTTCACCGGAATCAAGAGAAAAATTAGAAACTGCCGCCAAAGATATGCAAGATTTCTAATCGGGGGATGCAACTTTGAATTTTGAAAAAATAGTCCAAATAGCCGAGTTAGCAGGTGAAGCTATACTTGAAATTTATAATAAATCTGGTAATATCAAGATTCAGCATAAAGGAGACAACTCTCCTTTGACTGAAGCAGATTTGGCTGCGCATAATATTATTGTAGAAGAATTAAAGAAAATTGACGATACCCCCATTGTATCCGAGGAAGGAAATGAGGGAGACCCACTTTCATCCGCCACTTGCTGGCTGGTAGATCCATTAGATGGAACAAAAGAATTTATCAAAAGGAATGGGATGTTTACCGTAAATATAGCATTAATGACTCGAAAAAAAAACCGATGGGCGCCACTTTTCGGCGTAGTACACGCTCCTGTTACCAAAACCACATGGTTTGGAGGAGTAATAGTGCCTTCAGAACGCAGAGGTCCAGATGGTACCGGTTTGATGATGGTAAATCCATCATCTCCACCACTTCCTGTACGCTTAGTAGCTAGTGGAACTCATAGGGGCGAAAAAGACGAATTATTTGCTCAGAAATTAGGGCATTATGACCTTGTGAGAATGGGGTCTTCCTTGAAGGCATGCATAGTGGCAGAAGGCTCCGCCGATTTGTACCCAAGATTCGGACCAACATCATGTTGGGATATCGCCGCAGCTCACGCAGTAGTTTCCGGGGCAGGAGGCATTGTAGTAGGGCCATCTGGGAAAAATTTGGATTATGATTTAGTAGAGAATGTCCTAAATCCGTATTTTCTAGTCGCAGCGGATAATCGTTGGACTGAAGATTGGGTTAAATTACAGTAGATTAAATTATTTTTTATGTTTTATTTACATTACCTAAACAGACCAAAACCCGTCGAAGTGAAATAGCCCCTGTCTTACGCAAACACATGTCCCACCTCGACGCTTTGGAGGCAGAAGCCATCCATATTATGAGAGAGGTAGTCGCTGAAGCGGAAAATCCCGTCATGTTATATTCAGTCGGCAAAGACTCTTCAGTAATGCTTCATTTGGCCAGAAAAGCGTTTCACCCTGGTAAAATTCCATTCCCAATAATGCATATTGATACAATGTGGAAATTTTCAGAAATGATAGATTTCAGAGACAAAACAGCCGAAGATTTGGGCGTAGATCTAATCGTTCATATCAATCCCGAAGGGAAAAAAATGGGAATGAACCCATTCATCCATGGTTCTTCTAAACACACCGACGTAATGAAAACAGACGGATTAAAACAGGCACTAGACATACATCAGTTTGATGTTGCTTTTGGTGGTGCTAGAAGAGACGAGGAAAAATCTAGAGCCAAGGAAAGAATTTTTTCATTCAGGACATCTAAACACCGATGGGATCCTAAAAATCAGAGGCCAGAACTTTGGAATCTGTATAATTCACGCAAAAATAAAGGAGAATCAATAAGAGTATTTCCCTTGTCAAATTGGACAGAATTAGATATTTGGCAATATATTCATTTAGAAAAAATTCCAATAGTACCTCTTTACTTTTCCAAGGAAAGACCTGTAGTAGAAAGAGAAGGGAGTTTGATATTAGTGGACGACGAACGCCTCCCTCTCAAAGAAGATGAACGGCCTATGATGAAGAGTGTTAGATTTCGGACCTTGGGGTGTTACCCTCTAACCGGGGCGGTAGAATCCGAGGCCGACACACTACCTGAAATAATTCAAGAAATGCTTCTCACCACAACCTCAGAGAGACAGGGAAGGACAATAGACCACGACACCAATGCTTCGATGGAGAAGAAAAAGCAGGAGGGTTATTTTTAATGGTTCATGTCAGCGAATTAATTTCTACAGATATTGATTCATATCTCAAATCACATGAAGAAAAAAGTCTCCTTCGATTCATCACTTGCGGTTCTGTAGATGATGGCAAATCGACATTAATTGGCCGTATGTTATATGAATCTCAGATGCTTTTCGATGATCAATTATCCGCATTAAAAAACGACTCAAAAAAATTAGGAACACAAGGCGATGGAATTGATTTCGCATTATTAGTAGATGGTCTAGCCGCTGAGAGAGAGCAAGGGATTACGATTGACGTCGCCTACAGATTCTTTTCTACCGAAAAAAGAAAATATATCGTAGCAGATACACCAGGTCATGAAGAATATACTCGAAACATGGCAACTGGAGCTTCTACTGCCGACGTCGCCATCATTCTAATCGATGCTAAGCAAGGAGTCCTTACACAAACAAGAAGGCATTCGTTCATTGTATCAATGGTGGGCGTCAAAAAAGTATTATTAGCGGTTAACAAATTAGATTTAGTTGATTATTCAGAAGAGATTTACAGGCAAATAGTATCTGATTATTCCGATTTTGCAGAAAACGCACTCGACATAGAATCAATTACAGCAGTTCCGATTTCTGCATTATTAGGTGACAATGTCGTAGATAAAAGCGAGAACACACCTTGGTACAATGGCGAAACTATCATGCAATATCTCGAAAATATTGAAGTTCAAAATCAAAGAAAACAGGCTTCTTTCCGGATGCCTGTACAATGGGTTAACCGCCCGAATCCAAATTTTAGGGGATTTTCCGGATTAATCGCTAGCGGCGAAACGAAAATAGGCGACAAAGTTCGCGTACACCCAGGAGGCAAAGAATCGACAATAGAAAGTATTGTTACATGGGAAGGAGAATTACAACAAGCATCCGCTGGACAATCTGTCACGATAACATTGAATGATAAAATCGATGTTTCGAGAGGCGATGTCATTGCAACACCTACAGACCCTTGTGGTGAATCAGACCAATTCCAATCTCGTATATTATGGATGAGTGCGGATGCTATGATCCCTGGTAGACAGTATATTTTCAAATCAAATACCCAGTCCGCAACTCTAACGTTGGGGAAATTAAAACATAGAATAGAAGTAAACACCTTGGATCATTTACCTGCCAAAACGCTGGAATTGAACGAAATTGGAGTTTGTAATATTTCACTAGATAAGAGAATAGCATACGATTCCTATGGTGATAACCAAACTCTGGGGGGATTCATTGTAATTGATAGACTTACGAACAATACTGTTGGAATGGGTCTTATTGATTTCGCACTTCGTCGTTCAGAAAATATTCATTGGCAAAAAATGGATGTTTCCAAGGAGTCGCGGGCGGAACAAAAATCACAAACCCCGAAAATAATATGGTTTACAGGGTTATCTGGTTCAGGAAAATCTTCTATTGCAAATATTCTAGAGAAGAAATTACAGGCACTAGGAAAACACACAATCACTCTCGATGGCGATAATATGAGGCACGGGCTCAACAGAGATTTAGGTTTCACTGCAGCCGACCGAGTTGAAAACATTAGGAGAGTAGGAGAAGTTGCAAAGTTAATGATAAACAGTGGTTTAATTTGCATCACTTCATTTATTTCTCCTTTTGAGTCAGAGAGGAAAATGGCGCGCTCATTAGTCTCAGAAGATGAGTTTGTTGAAATATTCATCGACACTCCATTATCAGTATGTGAAGAGAGAGATGTGAAAGGCCTGTACGCAAAGGCACGTTCGGGAAAAATCCCTAACTTCACTGGAATATCTAGTCCTTATGAACCGCCAGAAAAACCCGAAATTAGAATAGACACTACTAAACTATCTGCTGAGGCAGCTGCCAACCAAATAATTGAATTTATTTTAGAATAATCTCTATTGCGTTTGCGACGCATTCTTGACAGACGACAACTTCGGCAGTTCGATGAGTGGAGTAGATAAGGCAGAATTGCAACGTATTGCGCAACAAGTCGAACTCAATCGCCAACGGATGGAATCTATAGAACAACAGATGTCTCGCTTAGAACAAATCAGACTCGACCAACTCCAAACAATTGAAACATTATCTGCAATTCCAGATAGTGGCGCTAAAGGTGCAATGATCCCTTTAGGCTCAGGCGTCCAGATTGTCGCAGACATTCCTCCCAAGACCGGAGCAGTAATTGATATCGGAAGTAGAGTACAAGCCGAAAAACCCCTAGAAGAGGCCATCGAAATTTTAACAAAAAGAACAGAAGAAATCCTCGATATAATGAATAAAATGAAAATTGAATTTAGTTCAATCGAAGAAACTACAATTTCATTAGCGAATGTTTTCAACGAACAGATAGCCTCTTTACAGCCAGAAATAAATGAAGAAATACCGGAAAAAAACACTCAACTGCAAGCAAATACACCGAATAAAAATCCTCGTAAAAAGAGAAAGCGTGGTACAGAACTAACCCTTGATGATTGAGTGATAATATGGGATTATTCGACCGATTCAAGAAAAAAACCAAAGACGCTGTCGATAGAAACGAAATCACAGTTGAAGAGGGAACAAATGAGGCAGAGGAAATTCTTCAGAAAAGACAAGAGTTATTGTTATCCATAGAGAAATCAAAAACCAAAGACGCTTCTATTGACAATACGCAATTGGTAGAAACAAAAGAAGAGGATTGGGATGATTTTTCAAACGACGAACTCAAAAATCCATTTTCCAAAGAAATGGATAAAAAAACTAGAAAAATAGCTCAACAGGCCGAGAAAACCGGCCGTATAAAATCAATTAAACCAACACAAATCAAACCTATTGATCGTATGAAAACAACTACAGGAAGAGAATTGATACCAGTTGTAAAGGAATTTGAAATCGATTTATCAGATGCTAAAGTAACTAAGGGCGGTCAAATAATTCGTGGAGGGCCCGTTTTAGACGAAATCCTGTTTGAACTTGAAGAAGAACTGTTACAGTCTGATATGGGGCATTCAGCAGTCATGGAAGTGATAAGCACATTGAAGGCCAATTTAATCGGTTCAAGAATCAATATGCGTGTAGGATTAGACACAATCGTAGAAAAGATAGTTTACAAATCGTTACAAAATTTACTTGAGGCAGGATATTGGGATTTTGATAGAACAATTCATTCCTTTGTAACTGAAGGAACCCCTGTCTCGATAATGATAGTAGGAGTCAATGGCACTGGCAAGACAACTACAACGGCCAAAATTGCGCATAGGCTTACTCAACAAGGCTACTCTGTGGTTTTAGCAGCAGCAGATACATTCCGTGCAGGAGCCATAGATCAACTTGCAGCCCATGCCGAAAATATCGGTGTTAGATGTATCAAAAGTCAGAGAGGAGGCGATTCAGCAGCTGTTTCTAGAGACGCCATAGAAAGTGCAAACGCCAAGGGAGATGACATTGTGATAATTGATACTGCAGGAAGAATGCAGAATAAAACAAATCTAATGGAGGAACTCAGAAAAGTCCATAGAATTACCCAACCTCATTTAGTATTGTTCGTTGCTGATGCATTAGCAGGAAATGATGCGGTGACCCAGGCTAAAGAATTTCAAAGAATATTAAATTTTGATGGTGTCGCGTTATGTAAATTAGACACTGATGCCAAGGGTGGTGCTGCACTTTCTATAGCACACGCTACTGGCCGACCAATCGTTTTAGCAGGTATCGGACAAGGCTATGACGATTTGAAAGATTTTGATCCAGAATGGTTCTTAGACTCAATCTTAGAATAACTTCCGCACCGCGTCTTTCATGTATCATGCCCCTTGTGTGCGGTTTGAGATGTCACGTGTAGCTCTTGTTGTAGTTGGCAATTCTATCTTGGAGGGCAGGCTAAGGAACATAATGTCCCGGAGAGGCTGGAGCGTTGAAATTTGTCATGATGGAGATAAAGCGGTAGACGAATATGTTCGTTTAAAGCCTGAATTGGTATTTCTCACACTAGATTTACCAACAATGGACGGACATATTGCCGCACTTGAAATGAGAGAGACAGATCCTAAAGCTCGAATCATCTTTGTTTCCAGCAAAACGAGATTATCCAAAACTCAGGACGCAGCATATTCTTCAGGGGCAGTCCTTACACTTGTCACACCAGTCGCATTTAGTGATGTAGATGAAAAATGGGAAGAAATTATGGGAGAGATTCCCGAAGCTCCGGGTCTTCCTGATTTGGATGCCTTGTATCCGGACTTAGAAGAACCAGAGCCAGTATTGCCCCCTCTTCCCGAACTACCTCCTCTGCCTCTATTACCTGCGGAGCCGCCAACTCTAACTGATAAGCCAAAGAAAAAACGTGGACGAAAATTAAAGTTACTAATCTTATCGACCATACTTATTGGTTCAGGATTAGGTATAGCTCACTATTTGGAATATATTGATATTCAAGAGTATTATGACAATTTATTCGGGATTTTCAACTAGGATAGCAGGTACAGAATCTACAAATGAGCTTCCTTTTGGAGCACTAGTTAGGACTTCAATTTTTACCGAAGAGTCGTTCAACAACGTTTCATCATTATTGTCTAGTCGATAATTAAGTCGCCAGCGTTTTAGAATTTCTCTTGCAAGAATGAATATTGTAAGAAGCGAGATCCCAATTGCAGCAAACCAGTATGTAGCATACAGGGCAAGTTCTTCAATTGGTGTAGACATTTATTTTCCTCGTTCAAGAATTGCTTCCCATGAAGCATCGGCATATGCCTTTGCAGCCGTAACACGATCACTTTGACCATGAATCCCTGAACCAACAATAATGATATCTGCTCCCGATGTTATACTATCTCTAGGATTTCCATATCTCTGACCCATTTTTCCCGCTCCAGAATCTAGGTTAATACCTGGTGTCCAAATCATTTGGCCCTCTCCTACTAAAACCCTCAATTGAATTATTTCTTCAGTAGAACTTCCGTTACCAATGTATCCAATTACATGAGGCGAGCCTTTTCCTGTTTCAATAGTGTTCTTTGTGTAATCGGGACTTAGAAGGTTACCACGACTTGACATTTGTGCTAATAGCAAAATACCCCCAATCCGTTCTACATCTGCCCAACCCGCTGCAATCCCATCTACAATGTCAGGGCCCGAAATTCGATGTGCTGTTACAATATCTGCCCAAGAACGAATATCATAAATTCCGGCCATTTGATTTTGTGATATTTTTCCAATATCGGCAAATTTTCTATCTTCAAAGAGTAATAAATCTAAGGAAGCTGCTAATTCTGTTAATTTCTTCCAATCATCTCTATTGAAATCCTTTACCATGTCTACATGAGTCTTCAAAGCCGCAATATATGGCCCTACTTCCGTAATTAATTCAATTAAATCAGAGATAGATTCCATGTCTGCTGCTAGACATACAAGCGATTTCTTTTTTGTAGCGACTTCCATAATACGATGAGCCAAAGGATTTGCGCAATTTTCCCATCTTGAACCCCATACTGTCTGAGCCTCCATGTTTCCAAACACATACCATAGGTATGTTAACTCATCGCCTATTTTTATGAGATTAAGCCTATGCTTCGCACCACTTTGATTATTGACGAGTTGTTACGGGAACTACTCATAGGCGGCGGAACCAGATGGGCCAAGTACAATTTTTCAACTTTCAAGTTGCCACTCGAGACATAGAAGGTTTGACCGATGCTCGCGGGGAATCAATCAAAGCAATGTTGAAATCAGATTATTCTATTTTAGTAAATTCTGTAAGGGTGATATTAGGTTATCAGGTAAAATCAAATATTTCTGAGAAAGAAGCAGAACGCGCGATATACGACTTATTCGCAGACCCTATTATTGAGTTCGGTGCTTTGAATCAATCATTAATAGACAATAAAAAATTATTTCCGAAATCTCCTGAAATAGCAATCACCGTTGGATTCAAACCGGG
>DAJO01000075.1:0-835 GCA_002498985.1 Euryarchaeota archaeon UBA257 | reverse complement strand
ATCTCAAGTTTCTACAACTATGACGTATTTATTTTGGGGTGTTCCGAACGATGTTACACCAACGTGGTTAGCCAGTAAGTTGCACAATCAAATGATTGAACGAGCAAGTATTTCTGATAGAAAAGAATGTTTAAACTCAAACTGGCCAAAATTAGATTTTCCAGAGAGACCGGCGTTGATGGAACAACCATCGGCAACAGTCAATCTAGAAGTAAGCGATGAAGAATTAATTGAAATTAGTGAAAAGGGACTTTTAGCCTTAAATTTAGAAGAAATGAAAGCAATACAAGCCAATTATAGAAAACCTACAGTGCGTTCTGCAAGAAAGAAATTAGGTCTTCCAGAAAACGCTCCAACGGATGCAGAACTTGAGTGCCTTGCCCAAACATGGTCGGAACATTGCTGTCACAAAATATTTGCAGCCAACATCCATCATGTAGATCATGAGACCGGTGAAGATACCTACATTGATTCATTATTCAAAACTCATATTATGAAACCAACATTGGATATACAATCAGAAGTTGATTGGTTGCTGAGTATATTTCATGACAACTCAGGAGTAATTGCTTGGAATGATTCATGGAGCCTCTGTATCAAAGCAGAGACTCATAATTCTCCAAGTGCCCTAGATCCTTATGGAGGTGCAATGACAGGAATAGTAGGAGTAAATCGAGATATCTTGGGTACTGGGTTAGGTGCAAGACCAATAGCCAATACAGATGTATTTTGTTTCGGCCCACCAGATTATTCTGGTTACTTACCTGAAGGCCTATTCCATCCTTCTAGGGTATTCCGAGGAGTACACGCTGGAGTACGAGCAGGCGGTAACGAG
>DAJO01000059.1 GCA_002498985.1 Euryarchaeota archaeon UBA257 | reverse complement strand
TTCCTTGAGCCTCATTAAACCTTCATCCAATATTCCAAATGAGTTAGGTTGTTCAACATAAACCGCACATGAACCATTAGCGATGGATGCTGCATTGATATCTAAATGACCATTTCCATCATGTTTGAGTATATGTAAATTAATTCCAGAACCTTGGACATAATTTTCAATTACAGACATTCTATGAGGTGGAACTAGTTCAGAAACATATATTGTATCTTTCTGAATAGCTTTTTTATTATGAACTCTTATTGCGCAAGTAAGTGCTTCAGCAGCAGAAGTAGATGCATCATACATACTAACGTTAGATATTGGTAAATTTACTAACTCAGAAATCATTGTTTGGAACTCCCACATGGCCTGAAGCATTCCTTGACTGACTTCTGCCTGATAGGGCGTATAAGAAGTCAAGAATTCACCTCGAGTTGCTAACATCCCCACCATAGTTGGAACAAAGTTTCTTGAAAGACCGGCAGACAAGAAAGAAGGCCTTGAGTCTAGATCAATATTGGAACCAAGGAGATGCTGGGCGTCCCTCCAGATTTCTTCTTCAGACTGAGGGTCCGGAAGAGGGAGAGGTTTCTTTCTTCTAACTCCTTCAGGAATATTAGAAAACAGTTCTTCTATTGAATTTAGCCCCATTACAGAGAGCATTTCGTGTTCGCGACCTAAATTGGGTAGTTGATCCATAAGCCTATCACCGGTTCCTTACACTTTCTGGATACCAAATAATGACTTAATTGTTCGTTGGTGGAATCTATACATCTAACCGATATCCTCTTATTGTTTAGGAAGTAGTCGAGGTACGTTAGAATGAAGGTTGCCATCACTGCGTCAGATACTTTTGTTGCCCCATACATAGTGGAAATGTTAGGGGATGCTGCAGTAATAATCCCTGATGAAGCCATTAAAGATCAGTTAACTATTGATGCTTTACTAACTCCTTGTAGCGCACTAATACATATTAATTCTAGGCCAGTTGAGTCGTCATTCGAAAGAAATGATAGACAAACTAAATTGGAAATGATGAATGCAGCAAGACCTATTCTAGATGCCGTAGATAGGCATGGAAGTATCCACCTAATTATAGTAGGGACACTTAGAGTTCATCCACAATGGGAGCCGGGAGAACCATTTTATGGTCTGGATTCTACATTAGCACCTCGAGATACAGCAGCAGAAGGTCAGTTATGGATGGAAGAAAACGCATTAGATAGGGCATATTCTGAAAAACCTGTTAGCGTTATTAGAGCATCAAATGTACAAGGTGTCCCACTTTCGGGACCACCCGGGAATGGTATATTACATCGCTGGGCTAGAGAATGTCAAATAGGATGGATCAATGTCCCAGGTGATGGCTCTAGTCCGAAAGATTTTATCCATATTGAAGACCTAATACAAGTGATTGGCGGAATAATCGAAAACCCCCCATTAACTAGGGAAGAAATAGCAGTGGGTTCTGGAAAAGGGATTTCTATGCTGGATCTAGCAAATATATATAATTCAAAAACTGGTTGTGAAATTGAATTAAATCAAAGCGATGATGACGAAGTATTCGGGCTCGTAGATGCTTGGGTATTGGAGGAGAGGCTCGGTTTTAGACCGAGAATTAGTCTTGATGAAATGATAGAAGAATCTTTTGAAGTTGCTTAGATAGAATTTACTATCAATCTTTTTCTAATCCCGTTCCATGAATCGACTGAGACTTGTAAAGACATTTCAGTGCCTGTTAATATCTTACTAGTATCGTAATCATTAACCATTCTTACTTCAATATCGTGTATTCCAGAAGTTACATGTAAGGTATTTCCTCTCCTATATTCATCGGAAATTCCAATTCCAAATGTACGATCTACTGTATTTACTCTGAATGATAATTCGAATAAACTACCTTTAAATCCTGTAATAAGTTCTTTCTGTTCATTCAAGAATCTTGCTCCATTCATCTGAATAATTATTTCTTCTAAAGAAATGCTTGTGGCGTCTGATTCAGAAATATTTGTATCTGAAGTGTTTTCATCTGTAAATGGTTTTGAAAGAGGCTCACTAACTGAAACTCTTTCAGGTAACTCGACTCTATCTGGAATTTCAACCTCATGTGTTTCTGCCGAATGTTCAGAACTTTCTTGAGAAACTGTTTCTACTCTATCAGGGACTTCGACCCGGTTGGATTCAGGCCAAGAATCACTAGATTCTAGAGTCTCTTCATTTTCTGAGATAGACATATCTGTTTCAGATTTAGATTCCATTGCATTTTCTTCTTTTTTAGATTCCATATCGATAGTTGATAGCGCACCAACTGCTGCACCGGCAATACCTAAACCCGCTACAATTTTTGCATTATCATTTGATAATTTAGTTTTAGCAATAGTGACAACGGCGTCTGACTTAATTTTCCAAATTGCTCTAGCAGGAGCTCGGGTTACCAAAGGCAGTTGACTAACTTCAGATTCAAATTTTTCATCCATTGAAAGTTTAATCGAATCAATAGCTTCATCGCTCTCTGGATTTTCAAGCATTTGCCCTAATTCAAGTGACCAATTCTCTACCATTGAGACCATATCTGGTTCTTCATCTTCTGAATCCTCAGAGGTATCATTCTCTGAACTTACTTCATTAACTAGAATAGTAATTTTTCCAGCACCTACAAATCGACGTGAACCTACTGGAATATTTCCATCGGCTGGAACTCTAGTCCAGCCACCGCCATACCAATCATTACTACCATCTTGCTCTCTATCATCCAAACTCCAAGATGGAGCACCCCCCTCATTAGCATTGTAAAAATATAATCTACAGCCATTAGAGTTTAGATACCAATTTTTACCATTAATCTTACTAGATTGTAACCTATATTCTCCATTATACTTTTCTTTAACATGATTTGAAATAACTAAAGATGAAGAACTTATCATAGTTTTATTCTCAATCCCTAAGAGAGCCATCAATTCATTGGAAGATAATTTTCCACTTCCATCTTGATCGATAGCAGAAAAAATAGGTTGTAAATAAGAACGAGGAGCTCGGCTGCCAGTAAGCTCTTCTAAACCATTATCAAACTCATCAATATTAATTTCTCCATCACCATCGAAATCAAACTTTGAAATCATTCCTTCTGCATTGAGACCTTTGCTGATTAATAACTTTTCAAGGTTTTTCATTGCAGCGGCAACTAGTTTATCGGATATAGCCATGCGTATGCGTGAGGGCATGCAAACATGATACTTACCCCGTCATAATTAGCAAACTATAGGGTTCTAAATGAAGGGTGTTTGTACAACAATAGATTTGACTCTTCTGCGACTACTTGCTTGTATCCACAACTCTTGCCCTAAAGATACTTCTTCGAAATAACCCATTGCAATGCCTGTTTTATTCAAACTTGGAGATGGCCCTCCGCTTGTTACATAACCTACTTTTTTTGCAGAATCACCTGGGCCATCAAATACCATATGCCCAGGTCGAGGATTAGGACCCCTTTCCTGGCAGACTAACCCGAGCCATCTAGCACCTGAACTTAAAGATTCAATTACCGATTCTTTTCCAATGAAATCATGATCTATATTTAATCCAAAGGGGACATTTGTCTCAACAGAATTTCGAGAAAGAAAACCTTCTGGAATTTGTATTTCTGGCTTAATACCCAGGCCAGGCCAAAGAAAATCTTGTCCAGAAAGAAGATATCCTTTTTCCAATCTAAGAGTATCTCTTGCCCCTAATCCTACTGGAATAGCCCCCGAATTGATTAGAGAATTCCAGAGAATTGAAGCTTGTCCATTAGGGATGAATATCTCGACACCTCTTTCACCCGTGTAGCCTGTTCCTTGAATCCATCCGGTAATACCTAAGTCATTCTTGCCGATATCCTGGCATGAAAATCTGGAAACAGTATTCTCTTGACCTAAAACATCTCTCAATATTGAAATTGATTCGGGGCCCTGCAGGGCGATAATGCTAGTTTCATTTGACATGTCGTTAATTCTAACTGAACCATCTTTTGGAAGTTTTGAATTGAACCATTTCCACATTGTAGAAATCATAGAGGCGTTAGGAACCCCAAAAACACTTTTTTCGGAATTTATTGCGAAAATCATATCATCAATTATGTGCCCACTTTCGTCAAGAAAATGTGTGTAACCACATTTACCACTTGTGAAGTTAATAAACTGTTGAGTACCTATTGAATTTAGCCATGAAAGTACTCCATCACCTTCAAACTCGAAAAAGCCCATATGTGAAACATCAAATAGACCGGATTTATTCCTGCAAGACATATGCTCTTCTTGGATTGAAGTATACCAAATTGGAAGCTCAAAGCCATGAAAATCTACTATATTCGCTCCTGCTTCTAAATGATTATCATAGAGAGGAGTCCTTACCAGTTTACCGTCACCCATACCCCTTTCGAAAAGGAACGGGTGCAAGAAGGTGGCGCTTCGAAGAACAGAAAAATCAATTCAAAAAAAATAATTCCGACTTAGGAAATAGAGAGGTTTAAATAGTGCCAACACAACTATACAACTAGAGGTTGATAAGATGGATAACAAGTACCAGGGTCAAAAAAACACATCGAATCTCGATGGAAGAAATAATTCAAGGAAAAAAGGAGTTATTCCAAATAAGAGACCTTCCCGTTCAAGAGGGACAGAGGCTGTAACAGGTAAGTGTGAAATTTGTGGCTCTAATTCATGGGACACTGATTCGGCCCGTGGAGAGACTATTTGTTCTGAGTGTGGCTTTGTTGCAGCAGAAAATATGATTGATCCGGGGGCAGAGTGGACAAATCATTCAAGCGGTGAAGATAGGAGTAGGGTTGGCGCTCCTACATCTCTAACCATTTCAGATAAGGGGTTATCAACAGAAATTAGTAGAGCGGATCTGACCTCAGGTGCTGCGGCAAGGCACGGCATGAATGGAAAGAACTTACGAGAATGGCGAAGAAGACAAAGAGTTGATCAAAGAAGTAAAACTAGAGACAGTAGAAGCAGGAATTTAACCACCGCAATGCAATTCATTAGAGACAGAGGAGGGTTACCTAAACAAATCGAACAGGAAGCAGCGAATCTATACAGACATGCGATGAAAGAAGGGATAGTTACTGGAAGAAGCATTAGGGGTGTCACAGCAGCTTGTGTATACATTGCTGCAAGGCAAGCAGGAATACCAAGAAGAATTGATGTAATTGCAGAGGCATTTGATATGGTTACTGAAGTAGAAGAAAAAGAGTTGAAAAGAACAATTCGATTAGTTGCTAGAAAAATGAATACTCACCATATCACAGGACCTGAGGAATATTTTGAGAAATTCCATTCGGACTTACAATTACCTCCTAAGGTCTTGGGTTACACTAGAGATCTGTGGGATGAAGTCGGCGAAAATATGATATGGCAAGGTAAGAAACCTTCGGGAATTGCTGGGTGTATGTTGTACAAAGCATCACAAAATAGTAATTCACCCAGGACCCAGAGCGAGGTTTGTAAAGTCTCAGGAATTAGTGAAGTTACACTTAGAGGGCTATTGAAGATTTTAAGTCAAATATTAGATGATTGATTTATGATTTGAACTGATATCTTCTTTTCCTCGAGTCTCTATAGGCCGCCTTGTAAGATCTAAACAAATAAGCTATTGTGGCAATATGAACTATGGCTGTAATCACTATAATTGGGTCCATGATAATGCGAATTGATAAAAACGAATTAATATCTTGAAAAGAAAATATTTCAACTATATATATTTGAATTAACCAATTTCGTAAACTGTCAAAGACATTTCACGTTCCTTAGCCATTTCAATCACAATTCTTGTCCATTTACTAGTGGGAGAAGGGATTGCGAGTATATCTGTAGCCGACTTTAATATCTTCTCAGTAAGTGAATTCGGTGCCTCTGAGCGGCCTCTATCTCTTAGTGTCCTGTTAGGGTCATCCCACTCTTCTGAAAAAATAGCTATTGGAGTTGAATTATTATCTGCCCAACGTTCTGCCATGTAATCAACACCGCTTGCACCACCAACTATAATTAAATCAGGATAACCATTATCGTCAACCCAATTCTCAATCAATTCTTCAAATATCTGAAAATCATAAAATCTACTACTACCGACTATTGCTAAATTAATAATATTACCATCCTGATTAAGGTCTTTCTTCCCAAGCGATTCAATTACATTCTGTCCGGTTCCCGATGTCATTAGTTAGGCCAAAGAGGTCTACAGACATAAATGTCTTGTATAAACAATACATTATTTGATATCTGATTAGCATTACGGTCAGTATGGTGAGGAGTACTGATGTTGGATATTGAGGCAATTCGCGCAGATTTTCCTATACTCGATAGAGTATTGCCAAATGGTAAAAATCTAGTATATTTTGATAATGCAGCAACCTCACAAAAACCTCAATGCGTCATTGATGCGATGAGTAACTTCTATGAAAATTATAATTCTAATGCACATAGATCAAATCATACATTAGCAGACGAAGCAAGTTCTGCATTAGAGAATGCCAGAAATCAAATCTCTAATTTCTTTGGTGCAAAACCAGAGAATATGATCTATACGAGTGGTGCTACTGAAGCAATTAATCTAGTCTCTTATGGTTGGGCGAAAAACAATTTAGATAATGGCGATGTAATTGTAATTACAGAAATGGAACATCATGCAGATATTGTACCATGGCAAGAACTTTCCAAAGAGAAAGGCGTAGAAGTTAGGTATGTCCCAATTAATAATGAAACATTCATGTTAGATATGGAAGCTTTTGAAATCGCTCTAGAAGGAGCCGCATTAGTCTGTGTAACACATACTAGTAATGTTTTAGGGATTAGAAATCCGATAGAAGAAATAGTCAAAATGAGTAAAGAAAATAATTGTAAAGTTTTGATTGATTGTGCACAAGGTGCACCACATGAAAAAATAAATTTCGAAAATCTAGGTGCCGATTTTTTGGCAATATCTGCCCATAAGATGGCTGGACCCACTGGAATAGGTTGTCTATTAACATCAAATGAAAGAATTCAGGAGATGGGACCTTTCATGACAGGAGGCTCAATGATCAAAAAAGTCACTACAGATGGATCTACATTCAAGGATGGACACGCAATGTTTGAAACTGGTACTCCACGAATTGCGGAAGCAATAGGCTGGGGCGCCGCAGTTGAATGGTTAGAGCAATTCAAAATGGTAGATATTCACAATCATGTACATGAAATCGCAGCATTCGCAGGTAAAGAAATGACAAAAATACCTGGGATAAAGATTTTTGGAGACCCAACGAATAAAGACTCTTCAGGGGCTGTATCATTTTTACACGATACAATTCAATCGCAAGATCTGGCATTACTATTAGATCAAGGTGGATATGCAGTTCGTACAGGGCATCATTGTGCACAACCACTAATGGATGCTTTAGGAGTTCCTTCGACTAATAGGGCATCTTTCTGGATATATAACACACGAGAAGAAGTTGAAGGTTTCATCACTCATCTGAAATATATTTGCGAAAGATTCGCATAAATAAACAATCATTTGAATAAAAAAAACCTTTACGACATAACATGTCTACACTTTGGCCAGAGCATTTAGATGATATCGTTGAAGAATTCAAAGATTGTTTCGACTCAATGGAAAGATATGAATTATTATTCGACTATGCTAAAAATAATCCAAACCCATTACCAATAGAGGAATGGACAGAAGAAAATCAAATTTTAGGTTGTCAATCTAGAGCACATGTAATCTGTTCTCTAGATGAGGGGGGACTTTTCTTACTAAAGGCAGGAGCAGATGCTCAAATTGTCCAAGGCCTAATGAGCATAACAGCAATTGCAGTAAATGGATTGAAACCGATTGAAGTATCAAAGTTAACTCCTGCATATGTAGAAGAAATGGGTTTGAAAGCAGCTTTGAGCCCAAATAGAGCAAATGGTTTCTTGAATATGTTCAATAGAGTGATTAAAGAGGCAAAGATACTTTCGGAGACTTAGGATGATTGATAAGAATGATGTTCTTGAGGCTTTAAACGAAGTTGAAGACCCAGAAATGAAGATATCTGTTATTGATTTGGGCCTTATTTATGATGTAAAGATAGAAAATACACATGCAGAAATTGATATGACTCTGACTAGTCCTGGATGCCCGATAGCACCTGAATTAATGGCTGCAGTGCATAGGGCGGCTCTAGATACTAAAGGTTTGGAAAGTGTTCATGTAAACCTAACATTTACACCTCTATGGGATCCAAAAGTACATGCCACAGAAGATGGTAAATTTGAATTAGGCATATTCTAAATAGGTGTGAATGTGTTTCCAAAAGAAGAAAGGATTTTGGCTTGGCAAAAAATACCTGAATCTTCAAGAATAATATTCTTTGCCAGTATAATAATTATTATTTTCTTAACACCGAATCTAGCAGAAGGATATGAAAGTACTTGGGATGAAGTAAATATTAATACAAATAATAACTATAATGCAGCAGTAATAGATTCTAATGGGGATGCTTGGGTCTTTGGAGATAATGGAGTAATTATCCATGGTGAGAAATTAACTAATTGGAGCATAGTAAATTCACCCACAGTTGAAGATATACTGACTGCAGATTCTAATGAAAATTTAGTTGTTGCAGCAGGGAAAAATGGAGTAGTAATTTACAAAGAAATTCAGTCAAATGAATGGATTAATATAGATATTGATAACCAAACAAGAATTAACTCAGTATCAATTAACAACGTTGACGAAATTGTAATAGTTACTGATTTGGGAGATATTCAGATTTTCAAAGACAATGAATGGTTACAAATAAATTCATTAACCTCTGAAAAATTATTTGATATCACATTTGAGAGTGAAAGAGGGTTAATATCCGGCTCATCAGGATTAATTCTAGGTTCGGAAGATAATGGATTGACGTGGGAAGTAAGAGATACTCCAGAAATTGTCGCAGAATCAGAAATTATTTCTATTGGTTATTATAAGGCAAATAGGGCTTATGCAATTACTTCTGAGGGGAATATTTTGAAATCAACTCAGGAATCATTAACAACCACAGTCGGATATTCATGGACTATAAAAGAAATTGAATCAGAAAATTATAGCACTAGTATGAATGTCAATTTGACTTCCTTAGAAGTTTTGAGCACTACAAAGATATTATTGACTGGAGAAGAAGGTTTTGTAGCATTGAGTAAAGATGGGGGGAATATTGTAACACCACAATTACTTCCGGGTGGAAATACATATCTGAAAATAAACGATATAGCTATGGAAACCGCATTTAGAGGGATTATTGTTGGTGACAATGGAAAAATCTTCTATACTGAAAATGGAGGGGAAGATAATCCAGTTGGTTTTGAAATTATAGATCTAAGTGATTTCAATGAATTTGTAGATTTCACAAAGGATAATCTTTGGGAAGGTTTGAAAGCCACGGTAAAAATAGTCATTTTTGGAATTTTACTTGGTTTCTTTTTGGGTATAATGCTAGCCATGTGTAAAACTGCTCCAACCACATTAAAGCAAATGATTGAAAGTGATCTTGAAAAGACATTAATCTTATTTTGGATTGTGATACCAATTAGTATTTTTTCCACTAGAGAAAGTGGAATTGGTCTAGGCATATTC
>DAJO01000071.1 GCA_002498985.1 Euryarchaeota archaeon UBA257 | reverse complement strand
TTTAATCACATGAATTCGCATAAAATGAAACCTATTCCTATTTTCAAGTTCAATCGTTAGATTAAATAATAAACACATTCCACATTCTCATATGGAATCTTCAACCGGATATGCTGACAGCGGTCACAAAATGGCAGTAGAGTTTGACAGGAAAATAATTATTTATTGGTGGATGACTACTAACTTAACGCTCCTTTCAACAGTAATTGGAATACCTGTGATGATATTCTGGCTACCATTTGGATGGATTATTCATCAAAAACAGTATGAACATATGTCGGCCGCTCTAACTGATCGTTCAGTAAATATGCGTATGGGATGGCTTTTCAAGAAACAGCAGAACATACCTCTAGACAAATTAACAGATGTTTCAATTCATGAAGGCCCAATACTGAACGCATTTGGCGTTGTTAGAATGCAATTTGAGACCGCGGGTGCGGCCCCATTTATCTTAACAGGAGTTAAGAACTCTGAACAATTCCGTGATTTGGTTCTCGAGCAGAGAGATTCTTTAGTATCAAATCCAATCCCTCATACCTCTAATTTAGGTTCAGAAGAAGTATTTATGGAAATTAGAGACCTACTGAAAAGTATCGATTCTAAACTAAGTGAATGATTAGTTTATGAATTACTCTGTAGAGTGATACAAAGTACGAATACTAAAGACTTCTTGGGAAGTACATGGCAGCAACTTTGGAAGAACCAAAGTACGAGTTAGTAAGTGCTCATGAGAATTTTGAAATACGACTTTATCAAGAAGTAATCCAAGCACGAGTATCAAGAAAAATAGTTGAAAGACTAACGCCTACGAATAATTTTAGAATTATAGCCGGATATATTTTTGGTAATAATAAATCCAATGAAAAAATTTCTATGACCGCACCTGTGGAAATGTGGCATGATAATTTAACAATGAATATGGCATTTACCATGCCTTCAAAATATGCTATCACAGAGTTACCTGAGCCCAACGACTCATTAGTTGAAATCATGAAAGTCCCTGAAAGATTAATTGCAGCAATGAGATTTTCTGGTTTTTATGGTTCTAAAAAAGTAAATAAATTAGCACAGAGATTGAAAAAATTACTAATTAAGGAAAATTTTCAACCTCATGGAGATCATATTCTTGCTGTTTATGACCCCCCTACTAAATTACCATTTTTTAGAAGAAATGAAATATTAATCCCAATTAAAGTTATAACTTATTCAGAAGCAATAGAGTCAGAGGGTGTATTATGAGTATGCAGAGATGTGGGGAAGTTGAAGTTTTATCTTCAATTGAACAGGGTGAGGATGTGAATCTAATTCTAATCAAAAGAGGCGCTCAATCAACAGTCATTAGTGAAATAATAGTCCATGCAGAAAAATCAAGAATCAAGATTATTTATGGTTCGGAAAATGATCTTTGGCGAATGTCTCGTTCTAATTCTGAAGGTGTTCCAAATATCCTATGTTTAGTCGGACGTAATCCTGATTCTTCATTAGAAGAAGTACTATCCAAAGGAGGACTTATTTGGCTACTTGCCGGGGCTTCTTATCCCGTAAATATCGGTTTTTGTATTCGAACTGCTGAAGTTTCTGGTTCAGACGCAGTTATCATTGATGCTTCTTTGAATAACCAAGAAAGAAGTGCAGCAAAACGTGCTTCAATGAAAGCTCATAGGTTCTTACCTGTTTTCTGGACTTCTGGTTTAGAATCAATATTAATGGCTAAAGATTATGGTTTCAAGATAATCTCTGTAGAAGATGTCGGCGAGTCAGCACCTTGGGATATTGATATGACTGGGAATATTGTTCTAGTTGTAGGAGGGGAGCGAAATGGCATACCTGAGCAAATTTTAGAACAATCTGATGATATTATTAGAATTCCCATGTCCGGTTTTGTTCCTTCCTTTAATTTACAGGCTCCATTAAGTTATGTCGCTATAGAAGCCCAGAGACAAAGAAGTTGATTATTTTCATGATTTTACCTTTATGTTTTATCGAGTCTCAGTGCTGCCCGTAGAGTATGAATATGCCAAGCGAGTTAATTTCAATGCTTGAGGGTGAACATGGTACAACCAAACAGAAAGCAGCAAGATTAGTAGTAGATCTTGCATCTAGTGCAGGAGCGATTGACTTCGTCCGTTGTGAACATTCTCATGTGTCTGGAGTGAGTGTAATCACCGGGGGGCACGGTCTTCGTCGTTTTCTTTCTGATTTAGCTGGAGATGATAGAGGAGTAGTTTCAATCCCTACTACACTTAATTCAGCCGGTTGTGATAGAGAAAAAATGGAAGAAATGGGTATAGATTATCCAGATTTCTTGAAGCACCAATTTGAGATAATTGATGCTTACAATAATCTTGGAATTGAGGCGACACTATCGTGCACCCCTTATGATAGAGGGATAGATTTAGCGGAAGGAATTGGATCTTGGGCGGAATCAAATGCGGTTTGTTTTTCTAATTCATACACTTCTTTGATTACAAATAGAGAATCGGGATTATCAGCGTTGGCAACAGCATTAACGGGTTGGGCTCCTTTATGGGGTCTTCATATCGAAAAAAATCGAGTACCAAACATTCACGTTACCGTAAAATGTTCAATGGAAAATATTTCTGATTGGAGTGTTTTGGGTGACTGGATTGGTAAGCAGATAAGACCTGAGTGGAAGTTGCCTTGGGGAATGATGCCGCATATTTCCGGACTCCCTGATAATGCAAGTTTTGAAATGAGAAAAGCATTGACTGCAGCTGCTGCGAATTATGGTTGTCCTATGCTTTGGGCTGATGGACATACCACTGTTCCTCCAACTATTGATAACTATGAAGGAGAACTAGTATTCTCCGAAAATGATTTACAATTACGATATCAAGAATTGTCACCTAATGGTATAGTTGATCTTGTAGTAATTGGTTGCCCCCAAGCCAGCGTTGGAGAGGTTAGAACTACTGCATCCTATGTTCGCTCAAAAATGGAAAATGGAGGGATTATACCCGATTCTCGTCTTTGGATATTTACCAGTGGTCATAATTATGATATTCTGGAATCTGATGGGACTGTAGATTTGTTGGAAGAAGCCGGGGCATTAGTATTGAAAGATACATGTCCAGAAGTCACTCCATATAATAGGAATAAGTATAATCATATTCTTACTAATTCACTTAAAGCAGAGCATTATTTGACCTCAGGTTTAAACAAAATGCCAACCAGTGTTTCAACTATTTCGGATTGTGTAGAACATGCATTTAATCCTAATTTAATAGATTCTCCGAGACCAACTTTAGACTCAATTATTGTTAAACCAATGCATTCCAATAAGACGTATAGAAACGGTAGTTTGGAAATAAATGGTAAGAGTCTACCCAGCCAAAAAGAATGGTCGATTGAAGGGCAGGCTCTAGTAACTGATGTCCCAATTACATATCTGGGATATGTAAACAGAGATACTGGCATCATCGAAGAGAAAGGTCATCCCTTAGATGGAACTGCTATAGAAGATACAATTCTAATTTATCCAAAAGGTTCTGGTTCTACAGTTGCTCCGTTTGTATTAATGGGATTAATTTACACTGGCAAAGGGCCCAAGGCAATAGTAAATTGTGACGTATGTCCTCTTACTTTGCCTGCTGCCTCATTACTAAACGTCCCATATGCTCATGGGTTCGAATCTGATCCTACATTAGAAGTAAATACTGGGGATCAAGTTTCGATTAAACTTATTGAAGGAGTTGTCAGTCTTTCAGTTATATCTCGCGTAAGCGAGGATTGATGACTGATAGTTGCTTCAGTCATGATGTGAGTACACGACCCAATCCTGAACCTTGCCGCCCTCAAGACAAAGGCAAGTTTGAAATTTTACAAAAAGATGGTGCGGCTAGAATAGGGCGCTT
>DAJO01000011.1:2957-9170 GCA_002498985.1 Euryarchaeota archaeon UBA257 | reverse complement strand
TTCTTCAATATGCCAATTTTCAGGCAGTATTAAGGGATTATTGATTTTATCAGCACCAATCGTATCAATCAGAAGGTCCCGTAGTTCTTCTATTCCTTGACCAGTTATAGTAGAAATAAGATGTTCAGCACCTTCTGGTATTTCTTTAATAATATCTGATTTAGAGTGGACTACTAAAATTGGTCTTTCAGTAACTAGTGACTTTATCTCATCAAGAAGATTCTGTTGCTCATTCAAAGAGGAACCACCAGACTCGCTGGCGTCTATTAGTACCACTAGAATATCTCCAATATTTTCTAATGCAGCAATGGCTTGCATTTCAATAAGGTTTCTTTCATCCATAGGCCTGTCTAACAATCCTGGTGTATCCACCATTTGGTAGGAACGGCGTCTATGCAAAAAATGTCCAAGATGCAATTGTTTAGTAGTAAAAGGATACGCAGCCACTTCAGGTTCTCCTGAAGATAAAGCACCTATTAGAGCAGATTTACCAACATTCGGAGAACCAGCAACAACAATTACAGGCTCATCCGGATCTACAGATGGCAACTTTCTCAATATGTCTCTTGCTTCACCAAGCCATAGTATTTGAGGTGAAATTTGATGTACAATAGAAGATATTCTACCATATGCATGTCGTCTGGCTTCATGGAAACTTTCTATGTCCCGTAAACGAAGAATTTTTGATTCAGACTCTCCGGAAATTTTTCTGACTCGTTCTGCTGCCCATTGAATCGCTCCGAGACTTCTACGATAATCGTCATTTCCTACCGCAGCATCGATCAAAGCTCTATCAAATTCTGATAGAGCATTAAGACTAGGCCATTTATCAACCCAGTTTCTCAAAGTTGAATCTATAGTATCTGAAGCAGATTGTATCATTCTAACCATTTGCTTCCTAACTCGGTGATATTTATCAGGGTCTTCAACTAAATCAGATTGTTTGGAAGCCTTTCGAAACGCTTTATCTAAGATTTCTTGCGGATATAGTACCGTAGGAATACTTCTCCATTGTGGTATTGCCATGGTCTCTCCCTGACCTTGCGCCTATACCATCCCACTTCAATTAAGCAGTCATTTAGGTTTTTAATATTATAATCTTAGAACCCGTTGATTTTTCTATTACATAGTTAACCGAGAGGTATGAGTGGTGAGGAGAGCGAGAGAGATTTAGGAGATTTACCAGAATGGGCTACGAAAATTCATCAAGAATATGGAGAACCAAAATTATCGGAACTTCGGGATGTATTTCTAGGGCCATTGATTGGAAGAAAATCAGGATTAAGAAAAGATGATTTAATAGAAATTTTATTGGACTCTAGAGCACTTCCTAAGAATACAGAACCATACATCAGAGGCATGTTAGTTGGAACGTCTAGAAATGTCATAGAAATCTGGGATGAAAATGGAGATTTTCGTTCGATCGCAAGAGATGTAATTGTTCAACTTAGATTGATAACTCATCTAAGAAAACCATATATCGAAGACAAAGAGCTACTCACATTTGAGAAAGAGGAAATTAGACGTCGCTCTAATTTACATGAAGAGGCTGAAAGGCAAGTAGATGGCAGAGACGACAATCATGTGTGGGATTGAAATGGATGACTTAGGATTATCATCAAAAATTTGTATACCTTGTCAAGGAGGAGTCCCCTCTCTGAGTGTAAATGAAATGGAGAAACTAATTACTGAACTAAGCCCCGAATGGAAGATAATTGATAATCACCATTTACTAAGAGAATGGAAATTTGAGAACTTCCAACGTGCGTTAGATTTTACTAATGTGGCTGGTTCAATTTGTGAAGAACAAAATCATCATGCTGATTTTGAATTAAGCTGGGGAAGAGTTCAAACAATAATATACACACATAAAATCGATGGTTTAGTAGAATCAGACTTCATACTTGCAGCGAAATTTGATAAAATTTGAGGGTTCTTATGAATGAAATCAAAAAGCACGTATTTGTATGTGTAAATGAAAGGAATGAAAGAAATCCTAAAGGTTGCTGCGCATCTAAAGATTCTTTGAAAATTATGACCCAACTAAAAAGAACGATTAAAGATAAGGGAATTAAAGATATTCGAGTGAACAAATCTGGATGCTTAGGCTGTTGTGAAAACGGAGTATCTTGTGTAATCTATCCAGAAGGGACATGGTACACTATTCCAAATAAAGAAAAATCAATATTAGAAATCTCTGAAAGCATAATCAATGGAGAAATCTCTAAAAATTATTTAATGTATAGTGACAAGTAAGTGTGATTGAATGAAAAAGATTGTTTATACAAGAATTGGCGGGCCTGATTCAATAGAGATTATAAGTGAAAAATTAGAAAAAACTGTAGAAAATCAGGTTAAAGTAAGAGTATATAGAGCAGGAATAAATTTTGCGGATTTAATGATGAGACAAGGACTCTATGGAAGTAATCCTGATTTTCCATTCACGCCAGGATACGAAGTTTCAGGTATTATTACTGAAATTGGTGAAGATGTAGATCACCTGGGAATTGGAGAGAGAGTAATTGCAATGACTGGATTTGGAGGCTATGCAGAAGAGGTCATTGTTAGTTCAAATAGAATAATACCAATCCCAGATAATATGAGTTTCGATCAAGCAGCAGCAATGCCAGTAACTTATGGAACCGCTTACCATATGCTAGTACATTTGGGAGGGATAAAAAGAGGAGATGCGATACTGATTCATCATGCAGCAGGAGGTGTTGGAACCGCAGCAGCACAGATTTGCAAATCCTTCGGTGCAGAATTAATCATTGGAACCGCTTCGAAAGCAAAAAAGGAATTTGTAGAATCAATGGGAATGTATTTTGTTGATAGAGATAACGAAGATTTTGTTAAAGTATGTAAAAAACTTACAGATGGTAAAGGAGTTCATCAGGCTATAGATCCAGTTGCAGGTAAGCATTTAATGAGATCTTATAATTCGCTGAGAAATGGTGGTAAACTACATTGTTTCGGTGCATCTTCCGCGGTCCCTAAAGAAAAAAGATCAATTATTGCAGCTTTAAGAATGTGGATAAATACTCCGAAATTTAATCCAATGAAAATGATGAATTCAAATAAGGCAATTTTTGGAGTGCATATGGGAAGAATGGAAGATGAAGAAATTTTCAGAAAACATCTAAAGGATTTAACAGCGCTACTAGAGAAAGGAGAAATAAATCCAATTATTGACTCAGTATGGAGATTTGAAGAAGTTTCTGGAGCCCAAAAACATATGCATCAAAGAAAAAATAAAGGTAAAGTTCTACTAGATTTTTCTCCTAAATTATGAATTAAGAATCAGCTAAAATTTTACCATTAAATGTTAATTCATGGTTTGGAATCATTTGATCACCCCATGATGCCATTACTTTCTCACCTACTTTCTCGTAAGCCTCTGAGTTAACTACTGAATCGAGAACTTCTTGACTAGGCCAATATGAAACTGCAATGATTCTTTCTGAATCTTCTGCAAGAGTTGTTCGAAGACAGCCTTTTGCCATAGCCAAATCCAAAAAATTTCTCCAACCATTAATTTGTTCATCTGTTAAATCTAAGTCCGCTTCCTTAGAAACGACCCATACTCTCATTATCATATAGAGACATACTTTGCTAGAATTAAGATGATTACCCCTGCGTATTCTCTAGAGTTTAACAGGCCTAGTTGCACCACAAGCTTGACATTTCAGTAAAGTAGTTCTTTCTTCTTTCATGAAACGAGTATCTGGGGCTCTACATTGCCCACATAAAATATAGGATTTCACATATGAGACTATCTTCTCTTTAATTCTCTTTGGAGGGACCCTTCCCTTGAATAACACTCTTACTTGTTCTCTAGTTCCTGATGTCCCAAGTTCATTTATTAGGAACTGGTATACATGATTTGCATCTCTGTCCATTGCATCGACTATTGCAGCGAAATTTCTTAGGATAGTTTGATTACCCTCAATCAATATCTCTGGCTCGGGCATTGTCCATCTAGATCTTTCACTAATATTTTTTGGAATACGTTCGCGTGCTCTTTCTAGCAATGATTCATACTCGAAGTCTTCCATTGACCTTCCGAGAAGACTATCCCTTTTCACCCCACCGACTGGGAAACTCCAGTGATAAGCGTAAAATGCCGCCTTACTTAGGGAATATCATGGATGAAGTGATTGAGGTTAAAGTAGCGAGAACACATGGGGATGCATTACTACCTACTAAAGGAAGTATCCATGCGGCAGGATGGGATTTGTATTCACTTGAAGATACTACAGTGAAACGTAGAAGTAGTACAATGGTTAGAACTGGATTACATGTTGCTATTCCTGAAGGATTCGAAGGACAAGTCAGAGCTCGTTCATCTCTCGGGAAAAAAGGCTTAATTCTCCCTCATAGTATAGGGACAATTGATGCAGATTACAGAGGAGAACTCTTTGTATTGATGACATGGATCGGAGAAGGCGATTCGTATTTGATACAGAAAAATGAAAGAATCGCACAATTATTGATAACTCCAATACCAAAATCTGAATTTATCGAAGTTAGTATAGAAAATCTAGGTGAAACCGAAAGAGGAGATGGTGGTTTCGGTTCTACAGGAAGATTTTAGGTAATAAATACCAATAAAATAGATAGTTTTCATCCGATGGCTTGATACAGGACGGGATTTTAGACCTATTTGATGCCACTTAGCGTAGACGAGCTTCGAGCCAAAGTAAAACAACACCGTAGTAACGGTTTAAACACACAGCAAATTGCTGATGAACTGTCATTATCTCAAACAACAATTCAATGGTTATCTACTGAAGAATATTCCAACAACACAACCTCTGATGATAGACCAACTGATGTCCAAGTAGGTTGGAGATCTGTGGCAGTAAAGGCAAGTAGAATCGAAGCAATATCGTATATATTTGCAGACATCATAGAGGAAGAAATTGGAGATGAAATTGATACTATAGTTGGAATTAGTATCAATGGTATCCCCTTTGCTCAAGCAATTGCCGGACAATTAGATTTAGATTTAGCTGTGAGCCGCTCAATTAGTGAAGAAGAAGGAGCACATATCTCCGAAATATTCGCCTCCGTTTCTGGTAAACAGGTTGTTGTAGTTGATGATGTAGTTTCATCTGGTACGACATTGAAAAAGACAATTAAGAATCTTAGAAATGCAGGTGCTGAGGTAAAACTCTGCCTAGTACTGGCAAACAAATCAGAAGCTAATGCACTTGAGGGTGTACCTCTTAGAGGGCTGGTTAGAGTAGTTACTGTTTGAGGTAGGATTATGCATTGGGCAGATCATACCGCACAGCGGCTATCTGAAAAATATGGATCGCAAGTTATAGCTTCAGGGATTACGCCTTCTGGAGAATTTCACATTGGCCACCTCAGAGAAATTTTGACCGCTGAGATGATTCATAGAGCATGTCTTGATGCTGGAGAAAAATCCGAATATATATTCATAGTCGATTCAATGGACCCTCTGAGAAGAGTATATGATTTCCTCTCAGATGATTATGAAAAATACATAGGTTGCCCTTTAGCATATATCCCTTCTCCAAATCCTGATGGAACTCCAAATTATGAGGGAGAGAGTTATGCAATGCACTTCTTAAATCCATTTCTGGATGCATTAAAACAGATAGGAGTTAATCCAGTAGTAGTTATGAATCATGAGACATATGACAAGGGATTATTTGCAGAAAAAATAGATATTGCAATAAATAGAAGAGAAGAAATACGTAATGTAATTGAAGAAATTTCAAGTAGAGAATTACCTAAAGAATGGTACCCGTACAATCCTATTGGTAGTGATGGTAGTATGGATGGATTAGTAATAACAAGTTATGAAAAACCGTATGTTTATTGGATTGACCGCAATGGAGTTAGCGGAAAATCAGACATTAGGAAGGCAGAAGGGAAAATGCCTTGGAGAGTAGATTGGGCTGCGAAATGGGGAGTACATGGAATCACTTGTGAACCGGCTGGGAAAGATCATGGAGCAGCGGGGGGTAGTTTCGACACTGGAATACCGATTTGTAGAATACTTGGTAGTGAGCCTCCAGGGAAAATGGTCTATGAATGGATTCAACTCAAAGGTTCAGGGCCAATGTCGAGTTCAAGTGGAAATACAATAGGACCTATAGAAGCCTTGAGTTTAGTCCCGCCAGAAATATTGAGATATGTAATTGCAAGAACTAAGATAAAAAAGCATATTGATTTTGATAC
>DAJO01000011.1:0-2902 GCA_002498985.1 Euryarchaeota archaeon UBA257 | reverse complement strand
GAAGAATTGAATAAAAAGAAAAAAGTAGCAAGAGACACTGCATTGGGTGCATTGAGATTGAGTCAGGTAAAAAGAGGAGAAGATGCCACTCTATCGACAGCAGGAGTCTCGTTTAGACACTTAGCAATGTTAGCACAAATAAAATCCAATGATAAAGACATATGGAACTCATTGAATAGAAGTCAACATCTTGATGGAGAACCTAATGAGGTTCTAATTAGTAGACTTTCAAGGATGAGATACTGGATAAATAGTAAGCACTTTCCAGAAAATGCAAGAATTAAAATTCAAGATTCGATTAGTAAAGAGAATAAGAAAAAGATTAGTGATGAGCAGAGTAACTTTCTAAGATTATTATTCACTAGATTAGAGGAAATAGAATGGAATGAAATTGAAATCAATGAGAATATTAGGTCTGTTTCATCAGAAATTGAATTGAACAGAAGAGACGCATATATTGCACTCTACATACTAATTTTAGGTTCGGAATACGGACCTAGAATCGCTTCAATAATGAATGAAATTGGTAAGGAAAGTACGCTAGAAATATTCTCAAAATCCTTGTAATAAACTAGTGAAAATTTCTGAAGTAGGTCCTTTTGATCTAGAAGCTAGTCTCCTAACAATTAACTCGGGTGTAGATTTAGCAAGATGATTTCTTTTAGGATTTCTGTCAACAATCAAATCCATATTCTCATCGAGACCTTGGGCTTCAATTCCATCAATTCTTATGTCTCCACCCATCACCTCTGAAATCGAATTTCCTATGTGAGTAACTAATAAAATATTAGTGTCAGGATTAGATTTCGATGATTTTAGTAGCCCTCCTAGAATTAATGATGCGGCACCCGGTTCCGTTATTGCTTCTAACTCATCCGCCAAAATTATTTTCCTTTCACTAGAGACTAAAACCCCAGCTAATTTGTTTAACGTTCTTTCCAAAGCACCCGCAGATTGCGTTCCAGAAACTTTGGCGAGAATATGTAGTTCATCAAGAAGACCAATTTTTGCATTACAAGCAGGTACAGGAAGTCCAGAATGGGAAAGAAGGATCATTGACGCAAGAGTCTCTAGAAGAGTTGTTTTACCACCGGAGTTAGCACCAGAAAGTAATGCTATTCTTTCTCTTTCTCCTTCAGGAGAAACCTCGCCCAATCCATAAGTAACAGGGTCTGATTCACAACCTAATAGTAAATGACGACCGTCTTTCATCCATACACCGGGATTATCAAGAGAAATTTCAGGGATAGTACATCGATTAGAAATTGCCCATTGCCCTACACCTAACCACATATCTATTTCAATAAATTTGGAAATAGCTTTTCGAGATTTTTTCATAATATTGACAGTAGAATTTGCAATGGATATCTCGCCCTCACTTCTTTCTGATTTTATTGCATTTTCAAGCGCATCATCTATTAATTCTAGTGCATTTCTGTTTACTACACATGGATATTCACTTGAAAAAATATCATTTGGTAAATCTATATCTGAACTTTCAAGATATAATGATATTTTCCTCTTACCCTCCTGTAATGCGAAGTCAATAGTATCCGCAATTGTACTTTTCAATCGTCTTTCAAGACCTGAAATATCTGAATAATATGAAAGAACCTCGTCACCATCAAATGACAATTTAGATTGAGAGGTGCCAGAAACAATTGCATCATTAACTGACTCTTCTATTGACTTTATTTGACTCCATAAATTATCACGCAATTTTTCAAGGTTCTCAAGATTTGTTGATTCATTCTCTAAAGACTGTAATAATAATGTTAATTCTCCGAGTTCTTCTAAGTGCTCTGAAATTGATTGTCCTATGTCATTAATTGGCCATACTTGGTCATATAACTCTGCTAAAATAGATAGATTATTTTTATTTATTTGAAGCCACTCAAGAGGAACTTCTGGAACTAAATCATACAACGAATCACTTGTTTTTCCAATTATCCATCCAGTAGGTAATTTATCAGGTCCGTCTTTCCCAATCCATGTCACCCTATTCAAGCCTAGATAATCTTTCCAAATTTCATCATTTGATCGAACTAAAATTCTACATTTTTTTTCTACATGTTTTAAATTTTTTAATTCGGCAGTATTTGGAACAACGATTACCCTATCAATTCTAGAAGTTGGTTCCCTTGTGTAGCATAAACCAGAAATACAATTCTTCCAAATCTCAAAAGATGAATAATTCTGAGTGATGAATCTAATGGCATTGATAGAACAATTTCTTCTTGACTCAATCTCAACTATACTATTACGAGGTAAAGGGGTTAATATTGAAAGTCTCTCTTTAGCTGATCCAGTAATGACATAATCGGAAATATTATTGATTAAATCTTTGTGTAATTTTTTCCCCTCATCTGTAGTAGTAATGTCACTGTAATTATTATTTGCTAAATTGATTAATTTGACTGCTCTTTGAGGAGAGATACCCTCGATACTAGAAAGTGCACTGACATCTCCATCCTTGATTACGCGTTCTACATCTGCCAAAGAACCTATTTCAAAAATCAATTTTTCAGCCAGAGAATCGCCAACACCGGGTATTTCTTTCAAACTCAGCATAATTTACTTCGATAATTCTAGGTAATTAAGGAAATCGCAATTCCACAAATATAAATATGGTTTTGATAGAAAACTAAAGTGAACGAATATTCAGTAATCTTGGTTCAGGTATTCCATCCATCGCTTCCGCTATAGCAAGAACTTCCATTCTCGCACCCGCCATGGTTGTTACAAATGGAATATTTAGTTCAACAGCTAATCTTCTCATCATATTTCCATCAAGCACTGCACCACCAGTATTCCTTGGAGTATTAATAATAAGTTGAATTTTACCCTGTCTCATTAAGTCTAAAGCATCTGGAGTTAAACCTTCAGTAATCCTGTAACAGGT
>DAJO01000034.1 GCA_002498985.1 Euryarchaeota archaeon UBA257 | reverse complement strand
ATAGGTTGAGGGTTTTCACAAGTCAGCGACACATCAGGAGTGACCCCCTGAGCATGTACTGCAGCAGCACCGGCCCACATACTTAGAAAGTAAACTGCCAGTAATATTAGGACTGGTCTTACGGAGCGGGCAGATGTCATACAACCAATCCCGTGTGAAACTGTATTTTAGGGTTCTCACTATTAGAGCATGAAATAATGTTGAAAGAAGAGTTCTTAAAAAAAATCAATATACACTAAAAAATAATTATTTTAGCGGAAAAGTGGTGGACCCGACCGGATTTGAACCGATGGCCACTCGGTTATGAGCCGAGCGCTCTAACCAACTGAGCTACGGGTCCTTGGAACGACTCGAATGCGCTTCAGAGATGAACCTTATTATCTAACACATAAGAAAATTAATCTATAATTTGCTCCTCATTATGACAAATGTAACTAGAATTACAGTAAATAATTAAATTATTAGCACAAAAATAACATATAGGTGAAAAAAAATACACTAAGTTTAGACTGTAACACTTATTTCCTTAACGCTTTCGTATAGACACTGAGTGAGTATCATGTTAGACCAGATGAAAAAGAATAGTGCGAGTACAATGTTAGTGATAGGTATAATGCTAGTTGCAGTTAATGCGACGTTGATTACATCAACATTTGATGGATTAATTTCCGATGGAATGGCTCAACAAGTTACCGATGCTTACGATGAAGAAGCCGATTTTGACGAAGAATGGGCTACATCAACGTCAGAAAAAGTATATTTCGGATATAATTTGACTGATATTGATGCATTATCAAGCGATGACCCTTCGAATGCATATACTAAAGTTGGACCATGGATTTACAATGTCACATCACATAAAGAGATTCTAGAATGGAATGATCAAGAAGGTACTATGACTTACTCTGAATATGAAGTATTCGAATGGTGTGAAGGATGTACTTGGGAAGATAGAGATGGAACTATGGGAGATGTAGGAGAAATTTATGATTCAGTACCAGGAACAAATAATTTCACAAATGTCAATATTTTGTGGACAGCACAAAGTATTGCCGCCATTGGCCCTGTTGGTTTCGAATATGGAGAACCTTTCGCTAAAGCAGGATTCGCCACCAATATGATGATTCTGGAACTTTCTAGTTTGGCACCAAGTATTTGGTCCGCTGAAGATACAGAAGATAGCTTAGAAGAAGCTTCTGCAGGGATGCAAGATGCAGGTATGGATACAGCATCAGCAGATGCTGCTGCACCTGGTTATTTAATGAGTTTAGCATATTCTTCATGGAACGCTAGTTCAGGTGCAGGAATTATGAATCCTGATTTTACATCCTCTGCAAATATGATTCTGAATGATGCAGTGGATCCCTCAACTGGTATGTGTATTGCTTTAACTTGTGACTATGGCCACATGTTGGTGGCTGGAATGGGAGAACCCAGTGAATCAGTTACTCCTATGAGAGCTATGTTATACGGATATGGAGATGTTGAAGAACCGGAAAGAACACATATTGATTGGGCAGTTTATGCATTGGCAGGAACTAATTTCTTAGGTAATGGAGGAGGTGCTGATTTGACTACTACCGATAATAATAGAGAGAGATTACAAACAGTCAGCGGAGTAGATATTGCTAATCCAGATGCCCTAGATTTCCTATTATTCGGAATAAATGAAGATGGATTAGCTCAAGGAATTATTCAAGAAACTGATTTCAATGGTTTGCCTCTAAATGGGAATATATTATTCCTTCTAGGTGCACAATCAAATGCCTTTGATACTATGAGTATCTATGGAATTGGTTTGTCGCAACTCCTAGGTATTGCTGATTGGGCGGGAGCATGGATAGGCATGCTAGGAGTCCCTGCTGATTTCCCAATGATTCTTACAGGTGGCACTGGCACTATGAATGCTAATGATTGGTGGGTGCAGTCATTTGGTGGTGAAGAACCACTGGCTGGAGGATATATTCCTCTGGGCCTAAACATGGGTGAATGGGAAGGACAGATAGATATGTCTGCAGAAGATGTAAGGAACGTACTATACGAAAGCCCATATGCTCTCGCAACCACAGATTTTGGTTCAGAGTTCATGTATGGAGAGGCTAGTGGAAAGACGCTTCCTCAAGGAACAGATGGTGCGGAAACTGGTGGTACTGTTTCAGATTGGGATGACGAATATGTAGCCAACTTGTATGGCATTACCGTTTTAGAGGCGCAGGCTGTTAGAAACTATATTTCGAACTTCATGGTTGATATCGTAGTCCCTACTTTACTCACATTCCAGACAGGTTCTGAGGCTTATACAACTCAGACAGTAGATCAATGGTTATTCGGTTCTTGTGATGCAGTATTAGAATTCCAGTTTGGTGCTGAAAATTGTTTCTCAAGTCTGGAAACAAATAAGACATACTATGGATCAATTTCAGAAGATAATCCTGAAGGATTGTCCACCGGTGATTACTCAGCATATGTAATGAGTACTAAAGGAGATACAATAGGTCAAAGACTGATGCAAGGATATGTTAATTCAGATGGCGATGGTATTTGTGATTTTGATTACAGTTCAGCAGGAGTTTATCTCGGAGAAGATATTGAATGCGAAGAAGGCCAAGTTTACGGAATGACAGAATTTTTGACGTGGAGAGCACCTCATAGAGATAGTCTGAATTATGGTTTAATGGAAGAAGCTGTTGGTTCTAGTATCGATTATGCAGTATTAGGCAACTCAATCGGTGCGATCGGTGCTTCTGATAACTCTTTCAAATATAATCTGGGAGGATATGCAGTAGCAGAAACAGAAGTTGGAAATGAGGTCGAATTCAAAGGTATTCCAATGGTTGAACACAGCATTGTCTTAGATGCAACTCAACATAATATTCAATCAAAGTTAATACCTCCAAGTCTATCTCCAGTTTCAGTAACTCCTGGAGTATTAGGGCTTTACTTTAATGGAAATGTAGATATGAAAGTCGAACCTAATACTAACGCAGTAATGTATGGCCACGGAACTTTACAATTTGTGTTAGATATTAGAGGGTTAGGATTTGATAGCCCTGACTTAAGCGAAGGAGCCACTGATGCTTATCCAGTTTTCGAGATTGCTATTCATAGTGAAATAGGAGATGAAGATGCTGAAGGAGTTAGAGGGGCGACAGATAGTTTGGGTATTATGGGATTCACAAATCTAGATGCACCATCTCCAATTAGTTACTTGAATATCGTACAATTAGTAGTTTATCTTGTAGGTTTAGGATTGGCTGTAAATGGTGGTATGAAAATGTCATCAAAGAAAGATGAAGAGTAAAATTTGACTTTTCTTCTCTTCCCTTCATCACGAAGGGTTCAATGATTCTCGCTCACTCCGAGAATAATAGGGGTTGTTGTGAGGCTAAGATATATCGATCGTATTCGAGCTATTGCTATACTCTGTATGGTTCAAGTGCATACTGCTGCGATAATACCTCCAGAAGGAATATCAGTTGGTCATCCAATAGCATTTGTTTCTGCTGCAATTGGAGGTATGGCAGCACCAATGTTTGTCACCATTTCAGGATGGGGAATATATCGTAGTGCTATCAGAAGAAGAAAAATTGATGATAATGGTATTTCTTCTTGGATGTATTGGATTATCCCGCGAATAATTATACTAACTATTTGTCAATTATTGGTTAACTCAGCATTGTCTATAGACAGAGGAGGAAGATTTGATTGGATGACTCCAGGGGTTCTGACATTATTGGCATTAGCATCTATAATAGGGCCTTTGATGGTATATTTAACAAAGAAACAACGATTTTCTATGATGCTAATATTTATGATTTCACCCATAATTATTGGTGATCTGAATGGAAATGATCTTTATTGGAGTGAAAGAGTATCATCAATCGGAATAGAAGAATGGGTTGAGAGGCTTCTATTGAATGGAACTTATCCGGCATTGCCATGGCTGACATTCATATTTTTAGGGAGTTTAATAGATGAAGATAAAGAAAATTTAGATAATCAAAATATGGTTGTCAAGGTTGGACTAATCATTATCGCCATTAGTATGATTTATTCGTTCTATGAAAGAATACCATGGGCCCTTACCGAAGGAAATGCAATACTAACCTTTTTTCCAGCAAACACCATGTTTATACTCACCTCCAGTATATTTGTAGTAATATTATTCAGAATTTTAGGAGGTGAAGAAATATCAGGTGGAGAGCCTTTTGGAGGTGACAAAATGTCATGGTTAGAACCTGCTGGAAGGTTATCTCTAACGGTATATGTAGTACACTTTATTTTGCTAGGAATTATTGCATATGAAATGCAAAATCAACCTCGATTGGAAATCTATGATGCATTTTTATTGACAATTTTACACACATCCATTTGGATTCCTTTATCAATTTGGCATGAGAAATATGCCCCTACGATTTCGTTTGAAGAATTACTTAGAAAGTTCAATTAATTGTGGTAGTCCAACTTATTGGGCCGAACCAAACGCTATTTCCCCCATTAGATGCTTGAATTCTCCCGAAATAAGTAGTGCCGCTAGACATATCTGAAATTGTTGTTGAAAAGTTTCCTACGAAAGTATCTCCTAGGTTATCATTAAAATTCCAACCTGTAACCTGATTCCCCATATCACTAATACCATAATAAAAGGTCAATGAAGTATCGGTCCCATTATCGTATGTTTCCCATGAAATGTCGACAGAGTTTGAGGTTTCATTATCTGGCACAATATCTCTAATTATTGCATCATAAAAGAAAAAATCCTCTCTTAGTGGGTCATCGACCCAAACTGGAAAATGAGATAGTGAACTGAATGTTTGTTGTGTTATTGGGAATCCCCAAGCAGAATGATATGGTGCTAAATTATATCCTGTAGAGTTAGAAAGATGTAGAACCCATGCATTGAATTCCTCATCTCCGGAAGAAGGGACTTCTGCAGAAGGGAGGTAGTAATAGACTGACAGTGCTTCAGTAATTGGGTCCCAACCCCATTCTTCTTTAATCAAAATATATGTGTCCAAAGCTGTCCAAACTGACCAATTTGAGATATTAGACCCATCATTAAAGTAAGACTCCATTCGGGCTTCTCTTTGTGCGGGATCTACCGCACTATGACCTTCTATTCCAACCAAATCTTCCATCAAATAAACGCTAGCGAAGTTACACCCTGTTTCAGTAGTTCCCGGGAGTGTTGATGGCATCCACTGATGGTTATGACCCAACTCATGGAACATCCCCCAATCTCCATTTTCACTCATATGTGTATGATTAACAACATCTGGTACACTTAGATCATGCGCCATGAAGGGGTAGCCGGAATGCATCCAACCAACTGAAATTTGAGCATCGAAAACAGCTCTTTCTACTCTGGGCCATGGCTCAAAACCATACAATTCATGCTCCATATTCAAAGCACTATCCCACCAATTCATCAATTGGCTAGGGTTATTCAGATTACGTATTTCTGAACTGGGAACTGTCATGATAAAGTTATTCGAAACTAATTCGGCCCATGGAGCAGGGTTGTTTTTCTCTGAATAAATCCATTCAAAATCAGAGGTTTCGCCTAATACAAACATTGGTGCTCTAATTGCTCCAGAAATAGTCAAATTAATTTCGCCATATTCCGAGCCTGCAGGAATATAGACATAAATCGGACCACCAAAAGCATTTCCCACCTCTGTGGAAGTGTTGTCTACTGACCATGTGGTAAATATCCTAGAATGACGCTTGATGATATCTTTACTCCAAAGACTATCTGTATGAGCACCGATTAAAATTGAAAATCCTAAATCAGAAGTCGCTTCATCTACAGTCACAGTAACTACCTCACCTGGAGCAGCATAGAGACCCGTTGACATACGTATAGAACTTCTAGGGTTAGAATAACCGAAATTACTCGGAAGACCGCTTTGAGTCCCATTAACGGTAACAGTTCTACTTATTCTTGTCGCATTTGAAGGAACTTCACCAGGAAACTCGGTATGGCTGGGATGGACTGGTAATTCATCTGCAGGCAGGCCAAACATCAATGCATCCTCTAATCTCAAAATAATATCAGAAACAGGATCTACACCTAGTTCGTAACCATTAGTACTCCAAAGTGTAGAATATGATATTACAGTATATCCAGTTAAATTCACTAGATTGCGTAAAGGGGACCAAAAATTAGTATAATCGAGAGTTACTATCCAAGTACAATCAGAAAGTGCGGAATAGGCAGCAGCAGCATCCTCAGAATCCATTTCAACTCCATCAATTCTATCAGCAAACACTCCTGAAATTGCGTTACTAATTGTTGAGTATTCATTAGGCATGTTTTGGAAAAAAACATCATTATATCCCCAATCGCTAGAAACAAAGAGACCCGTTTCTTTTGCAATCTTATTTCCAGGATAATTATGGGCTACATCCGAATTTGAGTATGACCAATACCAAGCATGACCACCCATTATGATACCGCCACCTGAGAGCATAAATTGTACGAGAGCATTATTATCCGAATCATCATGACCATTCCAAAACTCATCTAGTAAACAATCAAGTCCAGTTAAGTCTGAAGGAGTTACTGAAAGGTGAACATTATGACCTGCATCTATTAATTTATCTTCGAAATCATCAAATCCTGAACCATATGCCAATCCAACTTCTGCATTCTCTCCACATACCCACTCAACGGCTCTAAGTGAGAATGGATGATTTTGGGAGTCTACCCAACTTTCATGCCCATAACCTAAAATTTTCCCTTTGCCAACATGAGATGCTGATACTACTGGGATTCCACTTGATTCAAAGGCCACTGGAAATGACCACTCCCCAATTGGTAAGATTGGGGATGGCCAACCACCAAAATCCGCCTCACTCATTCCCCTCAATAAATCATTTTGATCAGCGCGTAAATCATGAACTACAATCCAAATATTTAATCCAACAGAACCACCTGTATTATTCGCCCAAATTGTATATTCTCCCCAATTTGTTCGAAAATCGGGAATGCCTGATATACTGCCATTATCATTCAAAGTTAAGCCCGAAGGAAGTTCAGGATATACTTCCCAAGTATCAATATCTGGACCATTATTTATTACTGGAATTGAAATACTTTTATTCGATTTAAGTATATATTCCGATTCCAACCAGAAAATCTCATCAGGAGGAAGGCTACTGATTGTTATATCAATCATTGTTGTAGAATAACCGCCTGAGTTATTAGCCCATATTTGATAATAAATTGTATCTTGAATGAAAATTGGAGTCCCATATATTTCACCAGTTTCAAAATCTAAATCGAGACCTTGGGGGAGATTCGGATATATCTCCCAACTTTCCGGTATGCCGCCGGACCATGTCGGTGTTAAATCAGGAATAATTTCGTTAACAGTCAAATCAATATTATATGGTTCATATAGAATGTTTATTGGAGAAATATCAAGTACTGAAAGAAGTAAGTTGATAGTAATTGAACCTCCAGTATTTGAAGCAGTTACGTAATGTTCTCTTAAAGCATGTAATTCTGATGGAGAACCTATAATTGAGCCATCATTTTTATCGAATAAAAGACCTTCTGGTAAAGGAGGTTCAATTGTCCAATTGATCACTTCTCCTCCTTCTATGTTAGGAAACTCAACTATCGTTTCACCAAGAACCCATTGAAATATATGACTAGAATAAAATAAATTTTCAGGTTCTTCATGGATGGTGATTATTCTAATATCAGTATACACTAAACCACCTGAATTTGAACCTGAGATAGTATGATTACTATCTCCAAGTTGCTGAACTACGCCATATATTTCTCCTGAGGGCCCAATTTCAAGACCTAGAGGTAATTCTGGAATGACATCCCATGTTTCAATGATTCCTCCGGAAGTAAAGGGATTACTAATTCCACAATCTCTTGAAACTTTGCAAAATATCTCATTTGAAGAATAATTTATACTCTCAGGAGGTTGTGATAAGATTTCTATTTCTAGAATGAAAACACTAGAACCGATTATATTTTTACCAATTATTGTATAACTAGTCAACAAACTTTCAGATTCAGGAGTGCCGGAAATAACACCATTTTCTGAATCTAATATTATTCCCTCAGGTAACCTTGGATTAACTAACCAGTTTTGTGGACCATCTCCAATAAAACTTGGGGTTAATGCTTGCATATCCTGACCTACTACAAGCAACAATTTTTCTTCACCATAATCTAGATTTTTTGGAGAGGTCATCAATCTGCAATATTCGCCTGTAAAAACTTCATTGAAAAAACAGTCATCTTCAGTTTCCCCACCTATATCACAAGTAGGATCATTTGGCTCTAATTCACAATTCACTAATTCTGAACTTGGTTCGGTATCTCCAAATAATGATAAGCAACCAGGAGTCAATATTAGGAATGTCAACAGAATAGCCAATGATTTAATTGAAGACATATTATTGCTATGAAAGATTTCTTCATAAAGTATACCTTAGGATAATTATTCTAGATTTGGATATGCAGGACCACTTTCAAAACAATATTTTACATTCTGGAAATTCGATTTATATGTTTTAACATCGGATTTTATTTTCGAAGTATCTTGATTTTTTATTAATGCTCTGGCAAAGAAACGAGCTACGTCAGTCATTTCATCAGTACCCATTCCCACCCTAGTCAACTCTGGTACACCAAGTCTCAAACCACTTGGTTGCATTGCTTTAGTGTCTCCAGGTAGCATGTTCATATTTGTAATAATTCCAGAGTTTTCAAGTGTTTGTGCTGCTTTTCTACCGGCTCCTGAATCAATATCTCCATGACGTGTCAATACCTGATGACTGGCAGTATAACCTCGTTCTTCTGCTAATACATCAAACCCTTCTGCAGCCAGTGCTGCTGCCAAAGCTTGAGCGTTGGCCACAATGTCTTTAGCATATTGCGTACCAAATTCCTCAAACTCTGCAAGAGCCACTGCTTTACCTGCTACATGATGGAGATGATATGAAGAGCAAGTCCCAGGAAATATAGAATTGTTTAATTTACGATGAAATTTTTCATCAGATGAATCAGATAAAACAAAACCTCCCTGAGGTCCAGGAAATGTCTTGTGACTACTTCCAGTCATTACATCAGCACCCTCTCTAAGTGGGTCTTGAAACTGCCCACCAGCAATTAATCCAAGTACATGTGCGCCATCATACATTACTTTGGCACCAACTTCGTGAGCTGCATCTGAAAGTTCTTTCAAAGGAGTAGGGAAGAGAAATACTGATTGACCAAAAAGTGCGAGATTAGGTGATGTTTCTCTTATTATTTTCATGGATGCATCAATATCAGGTTCCATTCTATCGATATCCCAAGGATAAGTTACAAGGTTAAGCCCTCTAACTCCAACCGCACCCATTCTTGCATGTGATATATGTCCTCCATCAGCAGTTGATACTGCTGTGATGGTATCTCCTGGCTTAGCTAAAGCTTTCAATGAAGCCATATTTGACACAGTACCAGATGTAGATTGAATATTTGTAAAATTACAATTAAACACACGCTTAGCAGACTCTATACCAATAGACTCTATGGTATCAAAATCATCACAACCTTGGTAATATCTTTTTCCAGGCAATCCTTCAGCATACCTACCATGAAGATCTGAATTGATAGCAGTTGCAACTAGAGGGGAAATTATATTTTCACTGGCGATCATAGGTAAACTATCTCTATAATGTATTCCAGAAGATTTTACTGATTCAAGAATTTTGCCGGCTTGGGTTCTCGCGTCCATGGCACTTCATGGAGGAGAGGTCAAAGAGTTTAGCGGAACAAAGTTCTCTCAAGAAAAATATTACAATGTGGAAAAAAACTATTTTTCGATGAAGCATTAGTGAGCAAATAAAGATATTACCCCAATAAATACAATAACTAGTAATCTTACGAAATAACGTATGAAGAGTAAAAAACGTATAACTGCTATTTTGGTAATATTACTGGTTTTGTCTGTTTCCGAAACTACTTTCGGATATAGTAGCGGCGTTACAGGATCCTCAACAAATGGTTGCGGATGTCATGGAAGTAGTGGAGGGATGACTCCAACACTTTCAGGAATACCTAATGCAGGATACGAAGGAAATACATCATATTCCATGAATATTGGAGGCACAGGGGGACCCTCGGGAACTAAAGGAGGATTTAATTTAGACGCAAATTTTGGTTCTTGGTCAAATCCCGGCACCAGCGCTAAATTACAAAATGGTGAAGTTACTCATTCAAATTCGAATTCAAGATCTTGGAGTGTTACATGGACAGCTCCTGCTAATGGCTCTGGAAATGTCACATTTTCTCTTGCAGTAAACTTTGTTAATGGAAATGGAGGGACTGCAGGGGATGATTGGGCTACAAATAGTTGGATAATATCTGAGCAAGTCACTTCTAATGGTGATTCAGATGGAGACGGTTGGTCGGATGCTGACGAAGCCTCTTGCGGTACTGATTCGTCAGATAACACTTCAATACCTACTGATACTGAT